>JAPKCZ010000177.1 GCA_028822745.1 Kiritimatiellia bacterium
CAGCAAATTTGCTTCAGAGCCGCTCGACGGAAGCACATTCGCGTTGAACCAACAGGACACTGACATAAAGGGCGTATCGAGCCCAGGCGCATCCGGCGTACTCAAGAAGTCATTCTGTCCGTCGAACGCATACAATCCATTGCTACTCGTTCCAGCCGTCCAAGTCGCACCGTGAACGTTCCCTGTATAGCCATTCCCACTCAGATCGGTCACGAACCCACCTTCGTCTGAATCGAAGGTATAGTGCAGCAACAGGCCGTCAGAAGGCGGCGAAGATGGTCGCGTCTGCTCAAACAACGCTTCCACTTCTTGGTCACTCAGTGCACCGTCGTAGATGCGCACATCATCCATAGCGCCATCGAATTGCTCCACATAACCATCCGTGCCGCAATAGCGAAACCCTGTGCCTATACGAAATTTATCGAGAGAGATACTCGTTCGCGAAAAGAGCGACGTTGATGTCTCAATTTTTGACCCAAGGCCATGGTTGTAATATGTTGTCTGCGCAGGGTCACGAACGCCATCAAGAAAAATTGTCAGATCTCCTGCCTCAAAGGTAATAAGAAAATGATGCCAGTCCGTGTCTACGACAGTGTTTGAAGAGGCTATGACGTTCATCGGATCCACCACGTCTCCATTATCCGAAAATATGTTGGATCGAAACGTTCCATCCGCAAGCAATCTCGACAGTCCAAGAGATTCAGGTCACATAACGGTGCCACTTAATCGTTCAACCGGCACGCGCAATGCCGCAGGACGGGATCGAGTCGCGTTTTTCGAACAAACTCACTCACTCTAATTCTAGTACTTTTCTAAGAACGTACATCCCAGCCCCCTCATGCCCGGCGATTTGCGGTCTAACGCCTTCTGCTTGAGAATGTAGCATCACAAATGGATTCGGCGCCACGAACGGTACCGCTTCCATCTCAGGCGGTCCTTTTGCATAACTCTTCACAGAAGTCCAGCGTGCATCATCATACCCAGGCTCAGTCCAACGCCCTTTCGGCTCTATCTGCGCACGCCATGACCGATCAACGCCCCCTGACAGCTGGGCGGTTCGATATGCGACCTGAACCCAGTGAGGCCAAGCAGCCTTCTCGCTGCGAGCGGCTAGGGAAAACTTTCCTTGAGAAAGAGGCACAGCAGCCACGATAGGCTGAAGCGGCGTCTCCGCCCGAGCGATAATCTTATTGTTTAACCACAGTTCCGTGGGCTTGCTCGCATACACGCTAAACAGAACGGACCTCCCCTCGTAGACATCACTGAGTTGTTGCGCCATAATTGCCACTGGAGACTCCCCGACGGACATCCCCTGAATCTTTTCGCGCACACTCGCAAATCCATCAATCTGCGCCGTGTAGTCCAAACGCCGTAACTCTAGGACCTCTCGCCAGACCGCATCGAAACCAAATGTATCAATGGCATGCTTCAGCAACGATCGCGCATTATCCAGGTCCCCAAAACGTTCATAGTCCCAGAGTCGCGTCATCAACGAACTGGCGGCCAGCGGATCCTGAGGCGCAAGCATCGATGTTCCTGCGGACTGGCCGAATGCTTGCGAGGGTTCGGCTAGATAATAGTAAACGGCGCTGTCGAAATCAGCCTTGCTCTGATTCCCTGGACCACGCTCAAACGACATCCGCAGATCTTTTTCGAACGTAATCGCGTCATTCAGATGAAACCTATACTGCAATGTTCTGTAGGGTCGTTTTTGGATGAGCCCGTACAGCGGTTCGACAAAAACAGACCGATAGTACCAGCCCCCATTGAAGTAATCCTCCAATCCAGTCCCTTGCCAAAAAACATCCTTTTGACCATCACGAATGATTGTTTCATCAGACTCCAAAACCCAAAACGATTTATCGCGCGAGGCAACCCCTAGTATACAGCCCGCAAGTCGCCCGCGACCCGACACATCGAGCACCTGATGAGAACGACCAACCTTGTCCGCACCTGAACGCGACCACCCACAATGAAAATATGCCGCTTCCGTTGTGGCAACATCGCCCGAGTGCTGAATGTCAACGCTCAGCTCAACCGCTGTTTTACCAGTATTGAAGACCTCGAAACGTGCGTTTCTGCGAAACGGCATAGGGAAATGGTTGAAAAAAGCTCCCTTGTCGGCACCGAGGAACATGGAACGATAACTTAGCGGCTGCCACAGAACGCCAGAGAACGCGCCCAGCGGCGCGCAGACCGAGGGCTGTTCAGCACCGTCCCAGTACGCCTCAACCCATAGCTCGCTCAACAAACGACTGCGACTTTCGAAATCAAGCTCGGCCCAATTGTTGATCCCCAACCGAAACCCAGTGATCACCCCGCCTCCCTGAAAACCACCAACCACAGCCCGCTGGCCCGACGCGATGGTCTGCGTCGCCGCCACAGCAGAGCCCACATCAATCTTTTCCGACCATTGATCCTCAAGCTTTCCAATCACAGCCTGAACGTAAGTAGGAATGGGAAACACCGCACTTTGCACCGACCTCCGCACGAAGGGCGTAGCGTTGATTTGAAAATACAGCTTCCCCTTTCCTTTACTGTATTCATCATCGGAAACTTGTACGCGCAGTTGCCGTTTGTAAGGAATGGGTAGATAGCTGGTGAAACAGTATTGATCTCCGTGACACAGAGGTGCCACGAACGGCGTTTTTCCAGCATAAAAGTCCTCAACGGTCGCCTCAAAGCGCGGCTCGGATTCGCCATCAAAAAGAAAACGGATTCTGGACTCGATTCCGATTCCGGTGAACCAAAACCGTGTCAGCACACCCGGCCCCTTGAGCTTGGCGAGTGTCAACCATCCGTCACCCGTGACGACAAAGCCATTGCTGTAATCATCATTCCCGCCTGTCCGATCATGTGAGGTAAAGATGCGCGTAGCTGGTGAAGCAATACCAGCAATAGCGGCATGCGAGCCCAGCTCTGCGACAAGGGCAGCCCAAGAGACAGTCGCTTCACGCTGACAGGACACGGTTGGCAGCAAACAGACAAGAAGCAACAACGACAACACCATCTCACGGCGCCAAGAAAGTCGCACATATGTTGACGATGCGTTGCACAGACAATGGCTTTTGAGTTGCATTGCATGCCACGTTGCACATAGGGTCATTCCCCGTCAAGAGAATAGCCATTCGAGGACAGGCATATGACAAGTGGACGCCATAAATGGGTTTTGTTTTTTGCGTTTTTCTCCATTGTCACCTTTGCCATGTTTGGCGACATGCTCTGGGGGGAGCGCCTCCTGCTCACGACCGACGCAGCCATCGCGCATTCAGACAAATCTTTCGTTGATGTATTTTCTCTTTCAAGGCGAGCGTGGTCAGACACCACACTCCTTGGCACGCCGGGCGGACAAGGCTTCCCTGTAGCGTTCGTCCTCAATGCGTTCGTCCCAGACGCAATCGTTTACAACAACGTCGTCTACGTGTTTGCCTGCCTGCTCTCCTCTCTGATCTTGCTGGCCTACCTGTCCGCCCATTGTGGATTCTGGCCCTCGCTACTCGGCGCAATTGCGTCCTTTTGGGTGGGGAGCAATTTTTCACTGCTTTATGCTGGTCACAACCACAAGCCGTACACGCTGATGCTCTTCCTTGTCACACTTCTCCTTGCTGACAAATACGCTAAGAGCAAGAAATTCCCAATGGCCGTTCTTGTTGGCGCGAGCGTGGGGCTGTTATTTTGCCAACAGCCAGACGTCGCGACATTCTACGCCATCTTTTCCGGCATCTACATTTTGGTCCGACTTTTCGAAGCCCACGGAAAACGCTGGGTGGAATGGATTACCCCCGTCTTCACAATTGGCGCAATAGCCCTTATGTTCGCAGCGCTGCCACTCCTGAGCGGGTACAACGCTGCCGTAAAAAACGTAACGATTGTAAGCGACAAAACGCCAGACGAGAAGTGGAACTATATCACCCAGTGGAGCTGCCCCCCGCAGGAATCAATCGACTTTATCGCTCCGGGATATACAGGCTGGCGCAGCGGGGACGCCGAAGGCCCCTACTGGGGCGTGACGGGCCAAACACCTGGCTGGACAGAAACAGGCAAGGGATTTAGAAATTTCAAATTAGAAAGCACCTACATCGGGTTCATTCCGATCGCACTAGGGTGCATCGCCCTCTTTCTGTTTTCTGACGACAGAAAAAGGAGGATAACAGTTTGGACATGGGGGGGAATTGCCCTTCTTTCGCTACTACTGGCTTTTGGAAAGTTCTTTCCTTTGTACCGGCTATTCGTCGCATTGCCAGTTGTGGACAACATTCGCAACCCCAACAAGTTTATCCAAGTCTTTCAACTGGCTGTTGGGGTTTTATCCGCCTATGGCCTCAGTGCAATCCTGGACAGTTCAGCAACGGTCCGAAAAAAGAAATGCTTCCGACTTGCCATGTGGGCAACTGCGAGTGTTGGCGTGCTGCTCCTCATCGCCGCACTAAGTACAACCCTTTCCGTGCCCAATAAAGTTACAGCCTTCATCGAATCTGGCTGGCCCAAAGCGGCCGCAACTGTCATGGCAGAAAACCGCGCAAACGCTCTAGGGCACGCGGCGCTGATGGCACTGCTTCTTTTGCTCCCAATCGCCGCGCAACGTTTCATCGTTGACGGCGAGGCGGGCGCCAAATGGAGACATTTATCGGGCGCCTTTCTTGTGCTCGTGTTAGCGACAGATGCCGTCCGTTTGTCGCGCCACTACATCAAAGAAATGCCGAAAAGCTACGTATCGGAAAATGCGCTTGTTCGCGCCATCGAGAACCACGCTGATCACCAACGGATTGCACTACCATCACAACAAGGCGTCTATAGCATTTTTTCCACGTACATGTTCCCATTCCATCGTATTGAGACGTTCAATGCCGCCTCAATGCCGCGGATGCCCGGAGACTACGAAAGCTACCTGAACGCTGTTGGGACATCACCGATTGCGCTTTGGCGCTGCTCGGCGGTCGGTCTGATCGTCGGCCCGATGCAGTTTGCCCCCCAGCTAGCGCAACAGCACTACAAATCAGTGTTTCGATTCGACGTGTCGGGCGACAGAAATGGCGGCTTGTCTATCCGCGAAAGCGCCGAAGGACAGCACGCTCTTTTCAAAACCCAACAACCCGGGACGCGCTTTCTTCTCGTCGGCAAAGCAACGGCGACGACAAATATGGCCGAACACGCAGCGGGTCTCCTGCGACCAGGCTCGCCGTTTGACCAGGTTTCGATCGCGATACCCAACGGGACTCTGCCGTCCCCTTTGCCGGACACACCTGGCTCCGCAGGCACGGTTGACGTCCTGAACTACCGCGCTGGGAAAATCGAACTATCCGTAAATGCGGAACGCGACTGTATTCTACGATTCGCCGAGCGATACGACCCAAAATGGACGGCGACCGTCGACGGGAAAGAAGCGCCGATGTGGCTTTCTGACATGATCTGCCAAGCCG
>JAPKCZ010000178.1 GCA_028822745.1 Kiritimatiellia bacterium
TAATATTGCAAGTTATCTTGTGCGCTGCACAAATAAAAAACTAAACGGTATGGTTTGGCCGACTAGCGGCGTCTTCCTGACGCGGCTGTCATTTCTCGGTGGTCCGTATCAGCGTACAGGCTGATCGAGTATCTGCTCAAAGCCGAGAGCACCGACCGGGCCACCCTCGGTCGCTACCAGATGCATGTGGCGCGCTTTCTCATCCACCGCGACCTGGCTGGTTTCGACTTCGAGCAGTCCAAGGTGGACCGACGCCAGATCATGGCCTTTGCCACGACGGAATTCGCCGAGAAGGCGGAGAACATCGTGCTGAACGGCGGCACCGGGACCGGCAAATGAGCCAATTCGCTTTTTTTCGGGATAAAAGAGGTGCCGGAAGCATCTCCGGCACCAAGCGCACGGCGGGGCAGGCTCAGGGATCGCCCCGCGCGAGGTTCTACAAGATCGGTTATGCCAACTGGCGGAATTTCTCGGGCGATGCAGCCATCCCGACGACGGCCAACACGAACGACCATAGCGATCCCGGCACTTTCCGGGATCCAATCGTGGTGAACAACCCTATAGCGCCACTGATCAGCAAGAGCCATCCGACAAATGCCGAAACAGCCAAGCTGACCACCATTGGCACGACGAACCCCAGTAAGCCGAGCGCGACGAGCACCGCTCCTTCGAGCACAAACAAAATCCAGTGATGGCGCACCGCTTCCGTGATCGGCGCACGGTCAGTCTGTTCACCAAGACTATTTTTCCGATCTTCGTCTCCACGCGGCTAAACTCTGTGCGCCTCGCTTTCGTCCCTTCCGTCCGATTAAAGCCAACCCCATCGCCAGCAGAACGTCGATGCTGGATGCACCGCCCCCCGATGAAGAAGACCCGGTTTCAGCAATACCTCCACCGGAGCTCGAGCTGGACGAGGAATTTCCACTTGATGAAGCCCCCCCGGTGCCGCCCGACGATGAGCCACTACCGGCACCACTGCTAGAACTGCTACTTGATGATGTACTCCCGCCGGAGCTACTTCCGGATGAGGACGAGTTGCCCGAAGCTCCAGAGCTTCCGCTGGAGCTGCTGCTTGAGGACAACGAGCCGCTACTTGAACTGGATCCGCTGCTGCCGGAGGAAGAGGCGCCACCGGAGGACGAACCGCTGGAAGACCCCCCCGTGCCGCCGGACGATGAACCACTCCCGGAACCGCTGCTAGAACTACTTGATGACGTACTCCCGCTGGAGCCACTTCCAGATGAGGAAGAAGAGCTACCGCTTGAGCTGGATCCGCCAGAGGAAGAGGTGCCACTGCCACTGGAGGACGAGCCGTTGCCAGATGATGAACCGCTGCCGGAACTCGAACCTCCGCTTGAGCCGCTATTTGGGGGCCCCAAGCCGATCTCGAAAACGGTCCCTGTGAAACCGGCGTGGTAGTTCGATCCCCCGTAAGCGGTTGTTCCATAGAGATTGCCATCAGAGCCCTCGATCAGACCTGACAACGGCCCGCTCCCGTCCATATCGGAACCGATAAACGAATAAAGGATCGTCTCCAATCCCTCAGGCGTGATCTGGAATACCGTGCCGAGCGCAGTGCCGGTGCTTTGCCGGGTCGTACCGTAGAAATTGCCGTCGCCGCCCTGAATTAGTGCATTGGGGGTGATGCCATCCGGCGATAGGCTGCCGAAGGAATAGAGGATCGATTCCTCGCCCTTCGGCGTGATTTTGAACACCGCGCCACCTCCGCCTTCGCCACCGCTGATGGTCGTACCGTAGAAATTGCCGTCGGCACCCTGGAGTAGCCCTGTTGGCACAGTACCATCGGCGTTGGAGGTTCCGAACGAATACAGCAGAATCTCTCCCATACCCGCTGGCGTGATCTTGAATACCGTGCCTTGGCCGTCAGCGCCACCACTTGTGGTGGTACCGTAGAAATTGCCATCACTGGCCTGTATCAAAGGCGCATTGGGATAGAGCCCATCAGCGGGAAACCCCCCGAAGGAGTACAGAACCGTCTCCACACCCGAGGGGGTAATACTGAACACTGTGCCGGCGCCATTTTCTCCGCCGCTGGTCGTGGTACCGTAGAAATTGCCATCGCTACTTTGCACCAAGGCGGCGCTCGGTTCGCTACCATCGGTGCTGGAGGCACCGAACGAATACAGTGTCGTCTCAACGCCAGACGGCGTGATCCTGAATGCCGCGCCCTTGCTGTTGGCGCCGCCGCTGGTGGTGGTGCCATAAAAATTGCCGTCATTGCCCAGAATGAGCGCCGCGGCTGGCCTCATTCTAATTGCGTCGCTACTGCTGGAAGCGGCGAACGAATACAGCACCGTCTCCGCGCCCGACGGTGTGATCTTGAACACTGTGCCGCCGCCGTTGGCCCCGCCATAGGAGGTGGTTCCGTAGAAACTTCCGTCGCCGCCCTGCACCAGCGCGGAGCTTGGAATGTAGCCATCCGTCGCACTGCGGCCAAATGAATATAGGACGGCCTCCGACCCCGACTCTGCGCCTGCCAATTGCGCAAAGAGCACGGCCACCACAGCCGGCAACAGAAGTCCTAAACGCCTCCACTGCAAAAACATTCCACTTTGCGACATTTCTCTTCCCATTGACCCTGCTGCAAAGGCGTGCAAAACACCAGCAGAAGTTGCTTTGCTGCTGGCCCGATTCGAATGTGCCTCTCAACTCACCAACGGAATCCTGCCAACCGTGCCTTCTGCTGCAGCATTTGCACTTCGTGCGCGTGCTCCGCCATGCTGGGGGTAAGTAGCCTGGAGGAGGCTGAGTTTCTGGCCACCGCTGCGTTACTTGTGGAGCTACCGCTCGACGAAGAAGCCCCTCCAGCGCCGCTACTGGAATTGCTGGACGAAGATACAA
This sequence comes from Kiritimatiellia bacterium, assembly GCA_028822745.1. Lineage (GTDB taxonomy): Bacteria > Verrucomicrobiota > Kiritimatiellia > UBA8416 > JAIOPI01 > JAPKCZ01. The sequence continues at coordinate 2,863 of JAPKCZ010000178.1, forward strand.
ACGCGCAGATCTCACTGTTGAGAACATTGGCGGGCACGCTGAATGCCGGCGCGTCAGTGCGCGGCGAATCGCTGAAGTCCAGCGCGTAGGCGATGTTATTGGTCACCGCCGAACGCACGCCCAGCGGCGTCAGGTTCCAGCGCCATTCCATGAATTTGAGGATGGAGTTAGGTTCGAACAAAGTGCTGTCCACATGGCCCTGTTTGGCGCGTGGGCCAATCAGGATGCAAGGCACGCGAATACCCAACTGGCCATCATTGCCAACTACGTTGCGTTCGACACCCGATACCGGCATATACGGCGGCACTACGTGATCGAAAAAACCGCCCCATTCGTCGTAACACACAACCATTAGGGTTTTGCCCCAGGTCGGCGCGCTGCGCAAGGTGTCATAGATTCCGTTTAGGAAGGCTTGGCCGTTACGAACGTCGGCGAAGGGATGGTCGTCATTGCATAGATCGTCGAGGCCCGATTCATAGAAGAAGGGATCGACATAACTGATGCTAGGCAGGTTTCCGGCGGCCGCATCAATAGCGAATTGCGAATACAATTTGGTGATGCCTAGATATTTGGCATCCCAGATCGCGGTATAGGGCAAATTGTTGAAGTAGTAGCCTGCTTTGACGCCGGCTGCGCTGGCCGCATCCCAGATGGTGGGGAGGGTCGAGGTCGCCGGGAGTCCGCTACCTGTGGTGGTTCGGTCGGTCTGGCCGCAGTGGATGTACATGCGGTTCGGCTGGGTCGAGGCCAGGATGCCGCTGTGATAACTATCGCAAATGGTCCATTTCTGGGCGCAGCCAGCGTAGAAAGGCAGGTCATCGGCTGTGTAATAGCCGACGGGGAACGTATCGCCTGTCGATTCGGCATGTAGGAAACCATCCATTTTGCCGCCATTAACATCAATGCGACCGTCATAGTAACCATGCGGCGGGTCTGCCAGACCACAGCCCTGCCAGTCTGGCACAAGGCGATGAGTCTGTTGCGGATTGCCATTGGCGTCGTGAAACGTCTGTCCCGCTTGTCGGCCATTCGCGCCCGGAACCCAGCCCAGAAAGTGGTCGAAAGAGCGGTTTTCCATCATGACCACGACGATGTGGTCGATGCCGCACGAGCTTGGCTCAGGGAGAGCTGGTGGCGCAGCAGCACTCTTCGCAACTGCTTTAGCCAGGGCAGACACCGCGCTGGAATTAGCTTGATTGCTACATCCGCCCATGCCGACTGCCCCGGCAGATGCAGCAAGGCCCGCCAGAACTCTGCGTCGCGTTAGATCAGTCGGCTTACCTGAGTTATGGCCGTCCATTAGTTTCTTGAGCCCATGAGCAAATGCAGTCCTGTATGGTTTGCGCCGTAGCGCACTTGACAAAACACGCCATTAAATCCGTTCGTTTATGGTGGCTAAGTGACTCTGTCGAAGAGACGGCGGGAACAACGCGTGTCATGACAGTCAATCATTTCGGCATTGGCACCAGATCTGTGCCAACGTGTGCGAGCACTGGGTACCCGCTGATCAAGCGAGGGCGGAATGCTGAGTTAATTTCATTACAGATATTTTACGAACGAGTGGTAAATACAACCCTATGGTACTTGTCCGTCATGGTGACGCGAATCTCGATAGCCTCCCTCGAACGACCTACCTGTCGAAGTGATCGATGAATGGTTATCCACAAAAGGAAACGAGAATGAAGCGGCAGCTGATCGAGATCGATAAGCACCAGCGCTCACTTATGAGCTCCGGTTCCATGGGGCGCGCAAGGCCTTCGTGGAGCTGGACGCTGGAGCAGGACGCCCGGCCGCTGGCCCGGGCGCCGCTATCGGTCAACACGCGGGACTAACGATCGATCAGGTTCACCGCGGTCGGACGAGCCGAAGACAATCTCCAACTCCGCGCGCGCCGACCCAGGCTTCGAGTTGCTGGAACGCAGCGGAACCCGAGGAGCGCGGCATCTCCAGAGCATCCGCCCCTCGCGTGAAATTGTTTCACTCCACAACCTTATAAAGATGCGGAACAACCCGATACGGTTCAAGCGTGTCCTCGTCGATTGTTCGTAAATTATGACATGACATGCCAGAGATCGAGGCTTTATGGGGGCAATCGATTCGGATACCGTGACTCCCAGGTGTTGCTCAGTCGGTTTCGAGCAGAAAGAGATTCGTCTGATCACTGGCGTCGAATGTCAAGAACGCTCGCCGCACTCTGACTGAAAATAAAATGCTCGGTACGTTTCGTACGGGATGGTTCGATCGACGCTGGAGATGCAGGCTGTTCTCGAGAAGTTGTAACAACCGTCAAGCATAATTGTCAGCTGCAAATAACGCTGTAGAGTTCTGACGCTCAGGAGCATCACGCCAATACCCAGTCTTTCTGGGTTATCTCGTGCCCGTAGACTTTTGCACTGCAACATAGTTGGACGCTTGGGATGGGTACTCGCCGTGCACCGCAAGGTATTCGTGCTGCTCCAGTCCTGTGGCCTGCATCGGACGGGTTCCTTACGGGATGGCAGCCTGGGCTATCAACTGCTTCATTGAACCGGACGAGGGTGCGTTG
>JAPKCZ010000179.1 GCA_028822745.1 Kiritimatiellia bacterium
GAGTTCAAAGGCCTGGATACCGACGAGCGCTTCTATAAAGTCGGGGTCACCTTCAAATATCCGGCGGAGAGTCGATTCCCACAAGACGACCCTGTCCGCCGCCACTATTCCATCAAAGAAATACGGTCCAAGAGCCTCGCGCCGGATGCCGCAGAATCGCTGGAAACGCACCTCATAGTCGAGCGCGACGCACGTGGCTACAGCTATATGCCCCTCGTCACATTCGACGGCGACGGTGAGTGCCTCGTACATCGGCAAGAGGCACTAGATTTCGTGATGGACTACCTTAACAAGAGTGCCTATGACCTTGAGGGTGAATTCGGACGGCCTGCCTGGTAGCACCGGGAACAGGCGGTTGCCTACGAGGTCCCGTGAAACGCCCACGCCTCATATGCTGTTATACATTCGGCTTTAGGAGGCAAGCCGCCGAGACCGCGCGAGGATGATTGTCCGATTACCAGCCCTTATCGTCGGTAGCGCGGGGCTAATGCTGGAAGGCGTGACCTACCAGGCTCCTGCACAGCAACGGGCAGGAATGCGGCATCGGAGCCTCGACCGTAGCGCTGCCGCCACTTGAACACCAGATTGGCATTGACGTCGTGGCGGCGTGCCACCACCGACACACAGGCGCCTGGCGCGTAGGTCTCCTCGACGATTTGCCGGCGCTCCGTTTCGCTGTAGCGACGCCGAGCCCCGGCATCAACTCCCTCTGTGACAAGCAACTGATCCTTCGATATGGGTGTCCGCCTCCGGCTTAGGTGGACACTTCGCGCATCCACCTCAGTGGACGCCAGCTTGGCCGGGCGCGCTGTCACACGCCATGTGCTTGGGCTTACGCTTGCCTTAGATGTTCCGGCGGGATGCCTTACTAATATCCCAGAAAGCTCTACTTTTGAGTTGTACGCGATTCGGGGGCGCTTACGGCGCGGTCTGAATATTTGCTGAGAACGTCACTAATAATACGACGCCGTTCGGACGTTATCCCGTATCCAGATTCAGGGGCATGACCCTTCCCTTTGGTGTCGTCGGCAGACTTCTCAAGAGGTGTGCCGTCATCATGAGGATTTTCCAAGCGATACTTAACTACTGCCCGAATGAACTTATCACGATCGTACGCATGCCCCGGAAAAAGCAGATCGCCCAGCACTTGTTCATGCTGAATATACTTCCCCCAAAAATAAAGTTCATTGTCGATATCTATCTCCTTGGTGATTAGTACGATATCCGACTTTCCACCCCTAATTCTATTTATGTCGGAGTATGCGAGAAATGCTCTAAATGGCGCCATTCCGTCCCGAGAATATTCTGCCCCCATCTTGGCGCCGACATAAAATCCCCCAACGAGGCTAACAGTTGCTGTACCTAGTAAAATTAATATTCTGCGGACGCGCATATTGTGCTCTCCTTATGACTATTTAAGCTGGACAATTTTGCGGCGATCCAGGGCTTGGTGGAAGATAGGATTGTGGGTCCGGTTCTGGTTTCTTGGGTGAATCAGGGACACATTGCGGTCCTGGACCACCATCCGGCAGATACGTTCCGCATTCCGCGTTGCACTGGACAAGTTCATCTCCATCTTTAAAGGTATTTTTACAACACACTGAGTAGGCCAGACTTGAGCAGCTGCCGGTGGGCCCCAATGCGCAAACGTCCGGACTGGGCTTATATGGTATCGGCCACTTCGGAGGATTGGGCCTACCTGGGAAGTTTGGATTGTTCTGTGGACCAAAGCTTCCACGCTCGCCACCTCCCGTTTGCCCAGTATTGCCCGGATTTGTCGGCTCATCCAATAAGCCAAGGGGATCCGTCAGGCTAATCGGATTACTTCTAACGTATGCATAAGTATTGATACCGCCGCCCATCCCAATCGGATCACTCTGAGAATACCTCCCCGTCTTCGGCTCATAAGACCGTGCCATATTGTAGAACTGTCCCGACTCACTATCGTAATACTGGCCCGGGAAGCGAGGGGCATAGCTGAAACCATCAGAAAGCCCAAGCGGATTGTCGTTCTCCGCATTGTCGCCGAACGCCAATGGATCCCAGTCCCAAACCGCATTGCCCGCGGCGTTGTCGATCTGGAGTGGCGCGTTGCGATAATCGGCATGCACAAAGTAACTATTCCCACCGGCGACAATCGCCACTGGCATATCGCCCAGGTAGATCGTCTCCTGGATCGCTCCCGCTGTGGGTGAATACTCGCCGATCAGATGATGATTTTCGTCATAGGCGAAATAGCGGGTATCGATACCATTGGTGCGGGCGGCGCGTACCCCCATCGGGTCGTAGGCGTAGGTGGCGGCCGTCACCGTATTGGTTGAATTGCCAGCGGACGCTCCCAGTAGCCTGTTGCTGGCAGGGTCGATCACATAGTTGGTTTGCGCTCCGTTGACGGTCTGGCTTGTGCGATTGCCGCTGGCGTCGTAGGTGTAGGCGATATTGTTGTTGGGATCAGCGTAGCTTGTCAGCCGGTTCAGGGCATCGTAGCCATAGCCGCGAATACCGCTGAGCACGCTCTCGCCACCCGGGCTCCACTGGACGACTCGCGAGGAGCTGTCATACGTGATGCTCCCGAGCGGATCGGTCACGATGCGGCCGTCCAGGTCGAAAGAGCGCCCTGTGACTTCGTGGTTGGCCAGCGTCCAGGCATTGGGCCCACCAAAAGGCTGATAGGTAATGTTGGAAACCAGCGCAGCGTTGTTGAGTGTGAGCGAGACGACTTTGCCGTTGGTCCAGGAGTAGCCGACCACAGCGCCCGAGGGTAGGGTCATCGACTGCAGGTTTCCAGTGCCTGAACTGTAGGTATAGGCAGTGATGTAGCTGTAGCCGCCGACGTTCTCGGCTTTCTGGAGGATGTGCCCATAAATATCGTATTGCCAGTCCAGCGATGTGTTGCTCTCGGTGTCCTGAGCGTGGGTCATGCGCCCGATGCCCGCTCCATGAGCCGCATCATTCTGGTCCCGGGTGTAAGTAGCGGAGCTCCCATCGGCGCGGGAGAGCTGGGTCAGGCGTTTCAGGGCGTCGTAGCTATATCGGGTGGTGTGGCCGTTGGCATCCGTGCTGGAAATGACATTGCCGGCCTGGTCGTAGGTCTTGACCGTCATGCCAGTGTCTGGACTGACTAGACCAATGGGGTCACCGAAGCCGTCGTAGACATACTGGGTGACCAGGCCGCGCGGATCTGTAATGGAATTGAGATGGTTCAGTCCGTCGTAGCCATAGCTTACGCTGTATTGGAGCGGCCCGGATTCCGAGCTCAACCGGTTCAGGGCGTCGAATGCAAACGAATATTGGTTGTTGAGCGGGTCAGTTCGGCTGGTCTGGTTGTCGGTGCGGTCGTAGGTGTATCCGGTTGCTTCCCCGTTCGCGCCGATGCTGCTCAGCAGTCGGTTCAATTCGTCGAACGTAGCGCTGGACGCCTGCACCAGATTGCCGTTTACGTCGGTGACGCGAATTGCGGTAATCCCTCCCATCACGTTGCGGGTATAGTGGATTTGATTGCCAAATGCATCGGTGATCGACGAAAGCCGCCGTGCAGCGTCGTATTGATAGAGGTAGCTGGCTCCACTGGGTCTAACGATGGAAGTGACGTCGCCTACGGCGTCATAGCCTATGGACGTGACTTGTGGAGCGCTTCCGGGGTTAACTGTCACCTGCTTGACGCGTCCAACTGAGTCGTATGCAAAATCCGTTTCCAGGCCATTGGGGTCGACCACGGACAGCGGCTGGCCTAAGCCGTTGACGGCAGTGATTTGCCTGACTTGCCCCAATGCATTTGTAACCGTCGACAAATAGCCACTGGCGTTATAAGTGAACGAGGTGGTCTGCGCCCCCTCTCCAGTTCATCCGCTAGCCGAAGCGGCCTACTAACAAGTGTCGATGCCTGATAGGGCGGGTGGCGCAAGAAGAGTTGTCACAAGAATGATTCGCGATCACGACTGTGGGAGCATAAAGCTAATCTAGGGAGCGAAAAGTGATGTGATTCACGAAGTTAATGATTGGTTAGGCGAAATAGCTGCGAAGATGATAGGCAGATGTTGCTCCGTGACTGACAATCAACGTGCCGGGGCAGGGTAGAGTGGCCATGTCCAGAACCCACGCATACGTCTCCTGTACTTAGGGATAGGTCGTGGACATTAGGAGCTATAGAATGCCGAATTACGCAAAAGATAGGGGCCCGCGTACTACGATTTGGCGAGAACGAGCCGGAAATACTGTACTTGTTGAAACCATTCGAGGATTTCCGTTCGGTACACCGAAATTCGGTGAGGCACTTCAGATTCCAATCTACGGCATGACTAAATGTAGTGGCGTGCAGACATCTGGCACAGGAATAAATGCAGAAATTATTGAAATCAGGCTCACCATCGCATAGATTGCGGCAAAGGGCTTCGTCAGTTCCGAATCCACGGACAAGGCGAACAGGGCGACAATCCGACCGTATAGTGGGTAGAGAATGGCTGGTACGTCGCCGCTATCGGCGGTAGGGGCAGGCTTGGACCTGCCGATACGCCGACGACTTGGCCGCCGGCCGCCCGCAATTCGTGCTGAAGGACTGGACGCCACCCTTTGACTGCTTGCGACAAGGATCCCCGTTCGAGGATGCTCAAGCCGGAGGCGGGCCGTTCGAACTGGATTGACAATGTATACCAGAGAGACGACAACCAAGATGACGCCAGGCCCCTGACCTCGCTGCATGGCGACGATGCCGCTGAGGACTCGCGCTACGGCACTACCTCTTGGGCGATCACTGGGCTGCATATGTGATATGGACGTGAATGTCGCAGTCACCAACTTGCAGACGATCGTTGTCGGAGAGGAGTGCTCGGCTTGTTCGGCTGATTTGCATTCCGTTTAGTAACGTGCCGTTTGCCGTCGACAGGTCTTCAACTTCCACTTTGTCGCCAACCAAGAAAAACGCCAAGTGCTGCCGGGATACGCCAAGGTCATCTAGCGGAAGTTCAACGGCACTGGCACCGCGGCCCATTGTGATGGGGGATCCGGGGACTAGCGCAAACTTTGTTGGTGATCCCGTTAGGCTGGAATTGCTCCACATGCAGAGCTTTCTTGCTAAATCGAATAGCAAATGCTTTTGGCTGTCGCCCTCCAACTTGGTCAATTGTGAGAATGCGTGGTCCTGATCAGATACATTGCGCGAATACAGAAGCCGCACGGCATTCTCATAAGACTCACTCGAGTCGATCGAAGCAGATGCCTTGTGCTCTAACTCAGCCGCTGAGGGTTCTCGCCGAGGGCCAATCGCGGTGTCTTCGGTGCTATCCGACGTCGATCGATGCGTTATTTGCGCCATCAACGCATTGATCACGGAGGCCGCGTCAGGGTCTGACATTGCTTGTATCGCGCGGCCGAACTCCGCCATAGATTGAAATCGATCTC
>JAPKCZ010000180.1 GCA_028822745.1 Kiritimatiellia bacterium
TTGGATCTTTGTGGTTCTGGGCGGCCTGTGTGTGGGCTGTCTGCTTTTTAGCCGCACGCCGTGGGCAAGAGCCAAAGTTGAAACGCTGTACGTCGCGTTGCAGAAGGGCATCACGGGTCGGTGATCTTTACTTTTCGCGCATATAACAGAACGTCTAAGAAAGCTGATAGTATTTGAAACGTTTAACCAAGATACTGCTGTGCATGCTGTGCTCGGCGTGCGCCGTCGCGCTGTTGAGTGCGTTCGCCCACACCGCGTATGATCGCGGTATGATCGATATCGATGTGTCGGACGGGCTTGGGCACGGTCCTGATCGCGGAAACGAGTGGGACAGTGCGGCGCATCATAAAATCAATGCATGCACCGCAGTGAGCGGTGTTGTTGTCTTCGCGCTAATCATGGTCGCTGCAAGAGGTTTCAGAGTGCCATTGACCACGCCGGAAGCGCGTTCGTGATTTCAGTCCAGAGGGGTAGGCGCAGCGCGCGCTTTTCGACGCTTTGACGAAACAGCAGACCTTTGCTGTTGAGATCGTGGCGCTCAGCCGCTATAGTGTTGCCTGCTATGAAATTCATTCTTTCTATATTCGGGCTGTGTGTGGTCGTCCCGTCGCTACTGCTGGCTGAGCCGCTGGATAAGGCTCTGGTCAAGGAACGCGCCAATGCTGAAGCCAGGCTCTCGGGCAGTACGAACCAGGTTGTGTTCGCCGTGGATGGCCTCTGCTGTAAGAGCTGTGGCATCGGCATTGGCAATAAAGTTTGCAAGCTCGAGTTTATTGACACGTCCGTGCTTCCGAAGGGCGTTGAGGTACACCGTAAAGAAGCATTGCTGTCCGTGGCCGTTAAGAACAATGAGGCCGTCAATCTTGCGTCTTTGGTCAGTGCCATCCGAAAGGCCGGCTACGAACCTGTTCGTCTCTACGAGCGCAGCGACGACGGCGCCCTGACGTCGACCGACATTCCCAAAGAATGACTCTTCGCGTTTATCTGTGGCCCGTCTGTCTTCTCGCGATGGTTCTCTGTCTGTGTCCTGCAGACGCGGATCAACCGGTCATGAATGAAGTCCCCAGATGGAACGGCGGCTACGGTGGCCAGATCTTTCAGGAATTTCGTTGGTCGGACGACCTCATGCGCGGCAGCACCGACCTATCAAATCCTGACAAGCTGCGTTACGAAGAGCACATCACCTCCTTTGAAGGTGTGTACACCTGGCACAAGTCGATCCGGATGACCGCGAAAGTGCCGTATGTGAACAAAAGGCGTATTGCCGTCAACAAAGACGGGTCGTCCGAATGGCAGAAAAGCAACGGGCTGGACGACACAAAGCTAGCAATTCCAATTCGGAAATACCGCAATCGGCGTCACTATTCTGGGCACGTGGGCATCGTTCCTCAGGTACGCTTCGGCGGGGACAGCGGTGATGCCTACCGAATCAGCGACGGAAGCGTGGACTATGCGATGGGGGTCTCCTTCGAATCCGAATCCGCGGGCTTCAAACTTTCAGTGGGCGGCACGTATTGGTGGGAGCAAGAATCAGGGCAGGACGACGATTGGGCCACGAGCGTGGAGCTGGGTTACAACTACCACGATCGGGGCGCGGCGGCATGGCGTATGGATTACGTTGATGACGGTAACAAATACGCATGGTTTGCGGGCGGCCCTGTCCTCTTTTGGAATTTCAACGATGTTCTGCTTGGGCGCATCGAGTACAAGTTTCCTTTCTATGAAAACGTCGACGATTCAGGTCTAGCTCGTGGGCAAGTCATTCGCCTTGGTCTTGGCGCCGTTTTTTAGGTCACGCCTGACGGTCCCTCGTCGCACCCTCCGAAAACCCTGCTGCTGCGCGGCGAAGTGGCGGCGTGGTTTTCCTCCACCAAGGAAAGGGCCTCTTCGCCAATGGGGGCATCGGTTATGCGGCGTATGGTGCATCCCCCGGGGATGGAGGCGCTTGTCGCGCGAGTCGCCGCCGCGACGGGCTTTCATGGGTTGTGTGGTTTCGATTGGGTGCAGGATGCGGAAAGTGGTCGCATCATGTTGCTTGAGTTTCACCCCCGTACACCGTCAGGGTTCGGGTGGGGGCGCTACGCCGGCGTTGATGTTCCCGCAGCACTGCGGGACGTCATCAATGACCAGCCGTTGATCGCGCGAGCGCCTCTCCCGCAAGCCGACTTTCAGCACGCGCCGCTGTGCTGTTACTTCCCTGCCCATGTGTGGTTTGCCTTGCGCAGGCAGTGGCAGGATTTGAAATATTGGCTGCCGGGTGCGAATGCCGTTTCATGGCGTAATATCCCCGTCGACGACCCACGTGTCCTTTTTGGCTTCTTGCCGGCTGTCGGTCGGCGGCTCGTGCGCGCATGTCGGTCAGGCTTGTAAGGATTTGATCATTTGCGCGATCTCGGCGAAGGCCGCCTCTTTTTTGCGCAAGAGTTCTGCGGAAATCTGGCGCGCCATGGTGCGTTTCGATTGCAGGTCATCGTGTGTGAGCTGGGCGATGAATTTGCCGACGTCGAGATTCAGGTCCGCGTCAACATCGATTCGCCACGCTGCGTCTTTCAGCAAGGCCCAGTTGTCGTTCGATGCTGTGCAGCACATGAGGACGCTGCTGCCCTCGCAAACTGCGCTGACCGCCTTCGATGGAACGCAAACGTGATCCCACTGAGGGACCAATGTGACGACGTGCACGTCAATTAACTGCAGATGTTCGCGTGCGACCGTTTCCACGATTGTGACACCTTCGCGCCCGCGAGCATAATCAAGAACGGCTTTCGCTTTCGCGCCATACGCACAAAGCACGAAATGGTGCGTGTCGGGGCTAATTGCGTCGATGACGGCCATGATGAAGCGTTCATCGTGCGCCTCGCCGACATTGCCAGCATAACCAAAGCGAATCTTTTCGCTTCCTTCAGCCCAAGCTGGGCGCGACTGTGCTTCGCGGGATTGCGTGATGCCGCAGGGCAAGATCACGGTCTGAATGATCTCAGCGTATTCACGCTGGATGAATTCGGCCTGTTTGGGGCCCAGCGCTATGAGGCCGGCGGGGCGAGCTTGCAAAAGCCGCCGCTTCAAAAATCGGTAGATCGGGTTCTGCGCCTTGATCACGCCGATTGCGCGAAAGGCTTCTGGGTACAGATCCATCGCCCAGTAAATCCATGGGGTCGAGCGCTGCCGCGCCTTGCGAGACACCCAATAGTTCAACAGCGGCGGATCCGTCATGCAGAGAATGGGGCCGCTTTCGACTGAAGCGGCTTTGCGCGCCATTTCCCGGCCCTCGACGAAGCTGGAAAAAAGCCTGAGCACTTTGTTTTTTCCGTTATAAAGGTGACCAAGGGTGTGAACGGTCCCGTGGATGTGCGTGTCGACCGTGCCGCCGCCCTGGTAGTTGCCGCCCGTGGTGACGACGCGCACATCGATTCCTGCCTGGACCAAGTAGCCGGCAAGCTCATTGGCAGAGTTGCCCGTGATGCCTGAGTCGGGAGGGTAGTTGCGATTAAGAATCGTGCATTTCATGGAACGCACCTAGCGCTTTAGGCACTTCTGGCCTGCCAGCTTGTGGCAATTTCGGAGAAGATCGATTTGAGGTCTGTCGAAAGCACCCAGTCAGGATAGTGCTCCCGAATTTTTCGCAAGTCGCTGTAGTAACAGATGTGATCGCCGACGCGTGCGGTATCGGACAAGGTGTAATCCATGGGGACGCCGGTCAGCGATTCGACAAGCGCAATGGCTTCGAGAATCGAGCAGGTGTTGTCTTTTCCTCCACCCAAATTGTAGACTTCACCTGAACGTGGGGCTTTGATGAACTGCTCAATAAACGCAGCGACATCGCGGGAGTGAATGTTGTCACGCACCTGTTTGCCTTTGTACCCGTTGATTGTGTACGGGGTCTTGGTGAGGTTGCATTTGACGAGATAACTCAAAAAGCCGTGAAGTTCGACGCCACCGTGGGTGGGCCCGGTTAAGCAGCCGCCACGCAGACAGCACGTTAGCATGCCGAAATAGCGGCCGTATTCTTGCACCATCACGTCTGCGGCCAGTTTCGACGCGCCAAAGAGCGAGTGCAGGCAGTGATCCACGCGGAAGGTCTCCGGAATGCCGTTGGCGTATTCCGGGTCGGTAATATTCCAGCGCGTTTCCAGTTCATCCACTTTAATGTCGTTCGGTCCGTCGCCGTAGACCTTGTTTGTGGACAGGTAGACAAAGGCCGCCTCGGGAACGGCGAGCCGCGTTGCTTCGAGGACGTTGATGGTGCCGACGGCGTTGACATCAAAATCGGAGAATGGTTCGCGTGCTGCCCAGTCGTGACTGGGTTGGGCCGCGGCGTGAACAACGGCGTCAGGCTTTACGTCGCGCAGTAAGGCCAGCATGCCTTCGCGGTCCCGAATATCGATGTCATGGTGTGTGTAGCTGGGCAGTTCGCGTTCCAGGCGATTGCGGTTCCAGAGTGTATCCGCCTCGGGGCCAAAAAACACCGCCCGCTGATTGTTGTCGACGCCGTGAATGTCCCAATCACGTAACGCGAAAAACGTGCACACTTCAGACCCAATGAGGCCCGCCGACCCTGTCACCAATAATGTCATAGCGTTCTCAACGAAAAGGTTGTGACTTTAATAGCGAGCGACATGAGCAAAAAGTAGCGCTGATAGGGGCGGACAGGCAAGAGTGAAGTTCTCGTCGTGCTTTATGCGACAGGATCAAAAGCAAACAATCTGGTTGATAAGCGCCGCGAACCTGTTGAGACTGCTCGGGACAACGCGCGGTGCAGCGTCTGGTCTCACGGATGTCGCGACCCAAGGTTCGGGTGTCGATTAGAGGTATAATATGAATAAACTGTTTAGACGCGTTTTCGGTCTCGCCATCACAGGGCTGTGTTTTGTTGTGTCAGTAGCCGCTGCCTCGCCGGATCGATTAAATATCGTTTTCATTTTGGTGGATGACCTTGGTTGGGCTGATATCGGCGCGTACGGCAGTTCGTTTTATGAGACGCCAAACGTTGACGCACTTGCTGCCTCAGGCATGCTGTTTACTGACGGATATGCCGCATGCCCGGTGTGTTCACCTTCGCGCGCTGCCATTCTGTCCGGCAAATACCCAGCACGCATGAATACGACCGACTGGTTCGGTGGGAGACGTAATGGCAAGCTGCTCGCCGCGCCATACCGGGACAGTTTGCCGTTGGAGGAGCAGACGCTTTCCGAGGCGCTGTTAGCCGAAGGGTACAAAACCTTCTTCGCCGGCAAGTGGCACTTGGGCGGCAAGTCGTTTGAGCCGGAGCAACAGGGGTTTGAGATCAACAAAGGGGGCCACCATAGAGGCAGCCCTCCCGGGGGCTATTTTTCCCCTTACAACAATACAAAGTTGGCCGACGGTCCGAACGGCGAGT
>JAPKCZ010000181.1 GCA_028822745.1 Kiritimatiellia bacterium
ATTTGTGGCACATTGGGTGGTGCGGGTGGCGGCGGGTCATGCAACAGGTGACGCAACACCCAGGCCCCGCGCTCAACAGGGCTGCTCTCGACCCCGTTGCTGCCCATGGCATGGATGGCGGCCATGCCCAACAGACCTCCGCGTGGAGAATCGTCAGGCAACGAAACTTTACGAAACGCATCCCCAGTGACGCCGTCGATTTCGTAGTAATTCGCGAGCAGGCCATTGATAATGACGTAGTCGCTGTTGAGCAGTTTCCCCAGTCGACCCTTTGCCGGATCCCTGAGCAGGAAGGCGAAAGACCTGTACACCTCTTCGCGAACGGCGGCTCTTGCGCTTTCATCAAACTCGCGGTGGCGCTTTACATCGAATTGAAAGAAATCGAGCCGGTCCATGCCCAACCACTGGTGGACAAAGCCGGAGACGAACGCATACGCCCGTGAATCGGCGATCATGCGATCCACCTGTTGGTGAAGCACATCGGGCTGATGCAGTTCGTTCCGTTTTGCGAGTGCCATCAGCTGCGCATCCGGCGGAGCGCTCCAGAGAAAATAGGCCAGGCGCACGGCGAGCTCGCGGTCACTCAACGTGCGAGGCGCGTTTTCGTCACCGGGTTCATTCAGATAGAGGAAGCCGGGGGAAGCCAGAATGACGCTGAGCGGGGTCCGGATGGCCATCTCGAAGACGTCGCCTGCGTAGCGTCGGGTTTCGAAAACATCCAGAATCCGGTCGATGAAGGTGGCGTCCGGTTGCGCCCCTCGCATGGCGGCCTGGGCGAAGTCAGTGAGGATGGCACGGGCGCGGCCCGCACCGGAATTCGTCGTTGTTGCGGAATGTCGGGAGAGGATCTGGTCCAGGGCGGCCGGCGTTCTCGCTACCGAGATCGGACCTTCCCATTCAACCCAGTCGATCCACAGCGCGGGATCAGGGCCTACACCGGTTGCTTTGAGCGCCGCGCGATATCGCCCCAGGTCGAGCGCAAGATTTCGCTTTTCGCGCAGCACAAACTTGCGCGGGCCGCCAGCAGAGAGGCTCACCGGAACCTCGATGATCTGCGGTGTGTCGGTGGTGCCACTGACCTGAAAGGTTTGCATCAGGTCGAAATCCGTTTCGGTATCACCCACCCGGCTGCCCAGTTCAACAAAGTGCCGCTCTTTTTCGGTCCTCGCAACAGCGCCGATGCGGAAGCGTAGTCTATAGTCCCCCGGCGGCAGTGATTCGACGACGTGCTTCGTCTTCAACCCGCCGGTTGGATGCTCAGGCGGCAGCGCGATGGTTTCCTCTGTGTTTACTTTTGCGATCGTCAGCAAGGAGCCGGTCTTCGTCAGCGGATTATTGAGATATCGCTGGTAGCTGGGTTTGTGTTTCTCATACTCTTTGATGCGAAACTTGGCGGCCTGTTCATCCGGGATCACGTCGTTAGGCTTGCCCGTCTCGAGGAAGGCCTTGCCGGACGCGTAGCCGTCCGTGAAGTATCCGTTGAACGTGCCGCCGACCTTGCGGTTGGCGTGTTTTTCGACGTCGCGGCGCTGCGTCCATGTGTCGGGCACACCCGAGTCATCGATCGGGCCTTGCAGCTCGACCCAGTCGATCCAAATCGCCGGTTCGATGCCATATCCATTCTTTCGTTTGGCTGCGTTAAAATGGTCCCTTAAGAGCCGGTCTTGATCTGTGGGCTGCCGTTCCTGAATCGAAAACTCACGTTTTGTTTTGGCGGAGACCTCCAGGGACACCTCCAGAATCTGAGGCTCCTTCAGGGAGCCCGTGATCTGATGGCTGCTGATTGGAATTCCTTCAAGTCCCCGCTTAAGCTGGTTCCGCCGTTGTGGGTGTCCGATCTCGATGAAGTGACGGAAGGACGGGGTTCCCTCCACGACGCCAGCGCGCACCCGCAACGTGTACGTTCCGGGCAGGAGCGTCTTTGGGGAAATGTCGATGCGGCAGGTGCCGGCGGCAACTTTCAGATACGTGCCCTGGTCTCGATGCGGTAGCGTGAGGACGTGTTGGTGATAGGCCAGATTCGAGCGATCCCAATCAGGGTTGTGCAGCGCAGCTTGAAACGCGTCTCGAAAACCAAAATCGCGCGGATCAGGGACTCCTTCCAACAAGTGCGCAAACTTGTAAAAGTGGATGGGATCAGCCATCTGGGGGTTATCTTTTTCAAGCTCGACCCGCCTGGCCTTATTCTCAGGCGTTTCTCTGGCCTTATCGACCCCCACTTGCCAGCGCGTGAACTGCGCGTATCGTTCCTCCAGCTTCTTCGCTTGTTTTTCATTTGCCGGGTTGATGGTCTGCTCCGGCTCGACGCGCAAGACCGTGACGCATCTTTTCCTGGCCGCCTGCCGCTCGAATACCTCATCGATCGCGTTGCGTCCCAATTTCAAGTAATGCTCGAACTGGTCGCTGGAGAGAAAGAGCGATGTCCCCACGGTATCGAATGATCCGGATCCCGTGTCATCTGGAAGTGAACTCACATCGACGTTGACGCCCAGCAGATGCTGCATCGTGTTGCGGTACTCCCGACGATTGAGCCGGCGCATCGTAATCGTGCCTCCGGAAGCGGACAGGATCTTGCACGCGGTCACCATGGTATGCGCGAGATCATCCAGGAACTCGGTTTTTTCCACGTCGTCCGGCTGGGGCTTGTCGTCCGGGGGCATTTCGCCGGCGTTCACGGCGTTGAGCACCTTTTGCCAGAGCTCAGCCTGCTCCATCGTGGTGACCTTGAAAGAAAGGTCCTCGAGGTTGACCTTGCCTTTCTGTGTGTCTTCGTCGTGGCAGTCGAAGCAGTGTGATTCAAAAAGGGCGAGGTGCTTGTCCGGCAGTCGGGCTTCAGGTTCCGCCGCGTGCGCGCAGAAGCACAGCGTCAGTATGCAGGCGATATGTCCAGGCGCCGTCATCCTGTTGCCCTGATGTCTCTGCGCGAGACCATCAGGCCTGCAACTCCTTCACCACGCCGGAGCTGTCTCCGTGCCGCTCCGACTTCACGCCAATGCCCTGCAGCATCGTCAGCCACACGTTGCAGAGCGGCGTGTCCTTTGACAGCACAAGCTGCTGGCCCAGCTTCAGATCCGCCCCACCCCCGGCCACGATCGTCGGGCAGTTGTCGAGATAGTGGATGGAACGGATATTGGAGCCGTAGGCCAGGGCAACATGATCAAACAGTCTCGACCCGTCGGCCTCTTTTGTCGCTTTGAGTTTATCCAGGAATCCGGCCAGCAGCTCGCTCTGTGCGACATCGCGTTGTTCGGATGCGTCCATGCGCTCACCTTCGACATAGTGACTCATGTTGTGAGGCGCCACGTTGATGTCCATGCTCTGCAGAAGTGCCGCGACCGGCTGTCGGTAGGTCATCACGCGGGTGCTGTCGGTTTGCAGCGCGGCGGCGATCAGGTCATACATCACCTTGATTTCTTCGCGCCCCTTCAGCCCCTCCCGGGGCGCTTCCATCCCCGGTTTGGCTTTTGAAACCTCGAGCCAGTCTTCATCTTTGCCAAGTCGTGTCTCGATATCGCGGATGCCCTGGAAATATTCGTCCAGCTTATCGGTGTCCGTTTTGGAGAGACCGCGCTGCACGCGTTTGGCGTCGAGCAAAACGGCATCCAGCACACTGCGTTGTTCGTCGATGGCGGCCTGACGCTGTTCCAGGGGCAGGTCGTCAGCAGAAAAGAGCTTGTGGTACACCTTCAGTGGCGTATCCAGCCCGGCCATCGGTTTGCCGCGCTGATCCCAGGCCAGCGACAGCCCGGGTCCATGCCCCGAGTTTTTGGTATCGGAGCTGCTAAGCTGAACAGAGCCGAAGCGCGTGTCCCCGCCAAGGTGCCGAGCCGCGACCTGATCGGCGGAAATGCTGTTTGAAAAACTCTGCCCGGGAACCGAAAACCGATTCGCGCCCGTCAGCCAGAAGGTACTGCCCCAGTGGGCCTCGTTGTTGTACTGGTTCGAACAGCCCTGGATCACAGAGAAATCGGCCTTATGCCGCGCCAGCGGAGCCAGACCCTTCGACAGCTCGTATCCGGATCCGGGTTGCTCGATATTCGGATACCAGCTTTCCTCCGTGACCCCCCATCCAAAACCGAGAAAAACCATGCGTTTGGAAGGCAAGGCGGGTGCGACTTCAGCAGCCGAAGCGAAACGACGGAAACCGATGGATTCCAGAGCCGGCAGCGCGATAAGCGCTCCCGTTCCACGAAGAAAATGACGACGACCTAGTTGAGTTTTCATAGTTATCTACAAGAATAATGGTTACAGATGGCGCGTAGGTTGACAACCCCTTTTTACGAGTCACCTGGGGTCAAGTCACCTGGGGTCAGGTCTCTAATAATCTAATCAGTGTTTCTTTCGATTTAGTGACACTTCTGGCCAACCTTTTGTCCTCTTTCGTCCGTTGCTTCCCGCGTTTTACAGCATGCCCCACGGCGGCGGGGCCAATGCCAAAAGCCTCACCTATCTCCCGCAGGCTCTTCTCTGCCGTCTGGCGGCAGAGGTACATCGCCAGGTCCCGTTCTGGGTGCGGCCTGCGCCTTTCCCGTAAGTTCTCGACCGTAACATTTCTCGTTGACGCGATCAGCTCAAGCACCTTGGCCACTGGCACCTCGTGACGCCATGCTTTGCTGCCAACCACTTCCTGGCTGAGGCTCTCATCAGCTCCCAGTAGTCCCTGGATGAAGTCCCGGAACTCGTCCCCGCCTAAGAAGCATCCCAGCCGCGCCTCTGAAAGCGGTGCAAACTCCTCCAGTTCCCGCCGGCCCTTCGGCTTTGCCTGCTCCTCGGCCTCTTTGACCAACCAGCCGTGGATGTAACTGCTGTACTGTCGCCTGCCTTCACGCGGGTTTCGCGCACCCAGCTCTCCCCACGCGCGGTCGCACGAGATCGTCGGTTCTGCTCCTTTAGGCATCGTCTTCGTGTAAGCCCTAAAACTGCTCCACGGGTATGCCGCCACATGCTCCATCCGTTCCTCGATCGACCTGCTGCGCCACTGACTGACCCGGACCGGGTTCAGGTGAACATAGCCTGTCACCGAGAGCAGGTAGCCTTCTTCCTGAATTGCTATCGCCTTGTAGCGACCTTCAAAGAGATGACCGGTACGCCGGTTTCGTTTGTTCGTCCACACCGTGTATGCGGTATTGAGGTAATGCATGAAGCGGTTGAGGTTTGGGTGCTCGGTCTGCACCACCAGGTGGTAGTGGTTGGTCATCAGTACATAGCCAAAGAGATGCACCTCGTAGCGCTCCAGCCCCTCGGCAAGAAGCTCCAACAGGTGCAATCGGTCCTCAGTCGTGCGGAAGAGGCTCTGCCTGTCGTTGCCGCGCGCGGTGACGTGGTACAAAGCGCCGGGATACTCAATTCTCAGGTGACGTGCCACGCGCCAACT
>JAPKCZ010000182.1 GCA_028822745.1 Kiritimatiellia bacterium
CTCGATTGGCGTCAGCGTCTCATTTTGACGCGTCATTGTGTTATATATTTGCATCGATTTAATCCTGAGTGCTAAAGGGTCGGCAGTATATGAGCAGGATCAGAGAAACTCAACGCTGAATAGGCATGCCGATCAGCCGAAAATCCAAGCTCCAGCTCAGACCATGGACCAGGCCAACGTTTCACCTGCCCGATATGGAACAACCGACCCGTAGGCCTTCGGCACGTCACAGGGACGCCGCTCCAACGTCACGCAATCCCGCGACTCCAATACGTCATAGAACCGACGGCCATTTTCGCTAACAAAAGCAGCCAACTTCTCCAGACAGCCGATCCGCTCAAAACAGTCCGCCAGATACGGGAGCATCAATGGACTGGTAAAGACGCCGGCACAGCCGACGGCACACTCCTTTGCATCGCGTGGATGCGGTGCAGAGTCTGAGCCGAGGAAAAATTTGGGACTTCCAGAGGAGACCGCAGCACGAAGCGCAGCACGATCATGCGGATATTTGGCGACCGGCTTGCAAAAGTTATGATTCTGCCCGGCCCAGTCATCGACGATAAGATCCAGATGGTGAACGGTAATCGTCGCCGCAATGCGCTCCCCTGCTCGCTCAACGAACGCAACCGCTTCGGCTGTCGTCACATGCTCCAACACGATGCGCAGCGCGGGGAAATGACGATGTAAACGCTCTACCACAGGAAGAAACAAGGGTTCCGCATTCATGACGCAAATATCGCGATCGGCGTCACTTTGGACTTCCCCGTGTATTTCAAGCACAAGACCGGCTTCACTCATTGCGGCAAAGACCTCGTCATACGCACCAACGTCCGCAACGCCAAGATCCGAGTGCGTCGTGACGCCGCGCGGATACAACTTCACACCCGTGATGCCAGCGTCGCCAGCCCGCATGATGACATCGCGCGTCAGTTCAGGGCAAAGATAAAGGGTCGTTAAAACATCCAAATCCGGATCGACGCTTTGAATTTCATCACGGTAAGCCAAGGCTTGTTCGACGGAGGTGATCGGTGGAACCGTATTGGGCATGACCAGACAGCGACCGACGCCCCCCTGTCGAATGAGCGGAACGACATCCCGCAACATGGCGCCCTGCCGGACGTGCAAATGAAAATCGTCAGCAAGTGGAAGTGTCAGCGATTCAAGCATAGCGTATTCCTAAGATAGGCGACGGAACCCAGAAAACAGACCCGCTGGAACAGCTTGGCTGCAGGCTCCTATGCAAACAAATCTAAAGGGGCCTATTCCCCAAGTCAAGACAGCTCGCGAATAGCCGAGACGCCACGGGCTCGTTCGTCAAAAATCAGTCAATCCTCCCATTGTCAGGCTGCGCACACTCAGGTATGGTCAATAAATGAGTACTGCTACTGATTTTGATTTATCGATCTATATGGGCGGTGTTCGATCCGAGATCGACGCCAAACTTGAACAGCTTTTGCCACCCGTCGACCAACGTCCGTCGATCTTGCACGATGCCATGCGATACAGCGTTTTTTCGGGAGGCAAACGCATCCGGCCCATCTTGTGCATTGCCGCATGGCAAGCCTGCCAGGACGGCAATACGCCCGCCGATGTACCGATTCCCGGTCATGTTTCTGCAGCCGCCTGCGCCATCGAGTTGCTGCACACCTATACACTCGTCCATGATGACCTGCCCTGCATGGATGACGACGATACACGACGCGGAAAGCCAACCGCACATATCGCCTTTGGCGAAGCCAATGCACTGCTTTCAGGCGATGCCCTCCTGACCCTCGCCTTCGAAATCACTGCCGGTGCCGACATGGCTGCCGACGCGGGTCAAGGCTTCGCAACGGTCGAACTTGCGCGGGCAGCAGGAAGTACGGGTGTCGTTGGGGGGCAAGTCGTTGATCTCGCAGCCGCAGGGAAATCCGTCACACGTGAAGACGTCGACTTCATTCACCTGAATAAGACCGCAAAACTTTTCCAGGCTGCGACGACCATTGGCGCCCGTCTTGCAGGTGCACAAGGATCGACCTTAGACGCTCTCATGACATACGGGGAAAAACTCGGACTGGCCTTCCAGGTGGTCGATGACGTACTCGACGACCTTCAGGACCAACGTGAACACCCGGAGCAGGCTAGCGACCCCTCGTTGAGCTGCCTAAGCGTGATGGATATGGATGAAGCGCGCAGCTATGCCGCACGTTTAACGGCCGACGCCATTGCCGCGCTGGCCGGTTTGGACGAAAACGCACGCCGCCCGCTCATCGCCATTGTTGAACGAATGGAAAAACGAGATATATAATCATGTTTGACACCCCGCTCTACTCATATCTGGCCACATGCATCATCGCCTATCTGCTTGGCGCCTTGCCGTTTGGCCTCCTCCTTGCGAGGAGTCGAGGTGTCGATATTCGAGCCGTCGGCAGTGGCAATATTGGCGCCACCAACGTGTTTCGGTGTATAGGAAAAGCATGGGGATTGCTTGTTTACGTTCTAGACATGCTCAAAGGCCTATTAGGGGCGACGCTTCTTCCAAGTCTGTTTAGCGCTCAACCCGAGCCAGATTTGTGGCTCTGTACCGCTGGAGGGTGCGCTGCCATCGCGGGCCACAACTGGCCGATTTACCTGCGCTTTAAAGGCGGGAAAGGCATCGCAACCACATCTGGCTTTTTATTGGGCTTGGCGCCCGCGGCCGTTGGCGTGGGCCTGGCTGCCTGGATTGTCATCTTTGTGACGTCCCGCTATGTTTCCCTGGCGTCCATTCTCGCCGCTGTTGCCGTCGCTGCATTTTCATGGATGCATTATGGCGGCGAAGAACGTATGCTGCCAGCGGTACTCAGTGCGCTATGCATACTGGCTGTGCTTCGGCACCGCCAGAACCTCATACGCCTGTTGTCGGGAACCGAGAACAGGTTCAATTTTAAGAAGAAAGGCGACAAAACAAAGTCCAACACATGAACACACGAATTACAGTAATCGGCGATGGGGGTTGGGGCACAGCCTTGGCCATGGTGCTAGCGGAGAACGGGCACGATGTGACCGTTTGGGGCCCTTTTGAAGATTATCTCCAGGAAATCCGTTCTGGCGGTGAAAACCACCGCTTCTTACCCGGCGTGCCCCTTCCTGACACAATCACATGGACCTCGGATCGCGAACAGGCGGTCGCGGACACGCATCACTATGTGTTGGCTATGCCGACAAAGTATTTCCGCACCATTATGGAATCATTTGCGCCACTCGTACCTGCCGGTGCGCATATGGTCAGCGTTGCCAAAGGATTCGACCTAGAAACTCGCGAACGTATGACAACCATCGCGAACGATATCTTCACCGGTGCTCACGTAGCCGCACTTTCCGGCCCCAGTCACGCCGAGGAAGTTGCCCGCGGACAACCCACAGCTGTCGTGCTCGCATCGAGTGAAGCACCCGAAATGCTGCAGGCTCTGTTTACCAACCGTATGTTCCGCGTTTACACGACAGACGACGTCATTGGCGTTGAGTTAGGCGGTGCGCTCAAGAACGTCGTCGCCGTTGCCGCCGGCATCTGCGATGGCATCGGATTCGGCGATAACACCCGTGCAGCACTCATCACACGCGGTCTGGCTGAAATAACACGCTTTGGCATGGCCATGGGTGCCAAAGAAAAGACGTTCTCGGGCCTGAGTGGAATGGGTGACCTCATTGTCACCTGCGGGAGCCAACACAGCCGTAATCGCTCCGCGGGCGAACGAATCGGACGAGGCGAATCATTAGAAACCATCATGAGTAGCCAGCAAGCCGTTGAAGGCATTTGGAATTGCCAGATTGTGAACGCTATTGCCCGCGACAAAGGCATCGACACACCGATTACCGATGAAGTCTATGCGGTCGTTCATCAAGGCAAGGACCCACGCGAAGCCGTGACGTCGTTGCTCTCCCGCGAATACCGCCCCGAATAGGAAACGGGATTAATCACAGGGCAATAAAAAAGGCGACCTCCTTTCGGAGCTCGCCTTTTTTATGATCCGCACTCCATTGGGAACACGATCTTTTTCGATTACGCTTTTGCGTCAGCTTCCGCCGCATGGCTTTCGCTGGTAGCAACGTCGCCATCCACCCACTCGAGGTATGCCATTTCGGCGCCATCGCCGACGCGGTTACCCGCGAGAACGATGCGTGTATAGCCGCCATTGCGACCGACAAACTTCGGTGCGACATTGTCAAACAATTCACGAACAATGTCGACGCGACGCAAGGTTGCTATAACCTGACGACGGGCCGCAAGCGTGTCTTTACGCGCAACGGTCACCAACTTTTCGGCCAAACGGCGTGCCGCCTTGGCTTTCGGAGCGGTTGTGTGAATGCGCTTGTCCTTAATCAGACCGCAAACGAGGGCCGAAACCATCGCTTTACGGTGTGACGAACTGCGTCCAAATTTCTTATCCAGTACGGAATGTCGCATGGACTTTACTCCCCGGTAGTGCTGATGGCCTGAAGCACTTTTTCATCAAAGCTCATGCCAAGGTTAAGTCCCAAGTCAACGAGCTTGGCTTTGATTTCGTTAAGTGACTTCTTGCCGAAATTGCGATACTTCAACATATCAGCTTCCGTTTTCTGAGCCAACTCACCGACCGTAGTGATATTTGCGTTGTTCAAACAATTTGCAGCGCGAACGCTGAGTTCAATCTCGTTGACGCTCATGCCGAGCTTCTTACGAAGTTCATCGCGTTCTGCATCCACTTTCTGGGCTGTTTCCTCGAACTCAATGAAGTCATCATCGTAGTCAACGAAAGCGTCCAAATGGTGGCGTAATATTGAAGCCGCCATACGCAGCGCATCATCAGGACCGACACGACCGTCCGTCGTAATTTCTAGGACGAGTTTATCGTAATCCGTACGTTGTCCCACGCGTGTATTTTCGGTGTTAAAGTTCACCTTACGGACAGGCGAGAAGACCGAGTCAATGGCGATTCTTCCGATTTCGTCACCAGACTTCTTGTTGCGATCAGCCGGGCAAAAACCACGACCTGTGCGCACTTCAAGTTCCATTTCAAACGTTATGCCTTCGCTCAATGTTGCAATATGAAAGTCAGGATTAAGAACTTCCACATTACCAGCGGACTGTATGTCGCCCGCCTTAACGGAACCAGCGCCATCCACTTTAACCGTAAGTGTAACAACATTGCGGACGTACGTTTTCAGAAGCACTTGCTTCAGGTTGAGGATGATGTCGGTGACATCTTCAACAACACCTGGAATCGTGCAAAATTCGTGAGGAGCACCTTCAATTTTCACGGACGTAATCGCTGCGCCTTCAATGGACGATAGCAATACGCGACGTAAAGAGTTTCCGATGGTTGTGCCATACCCTATTTCAAAA
>JAPKCZ010000183.1 GCA_028822745.1 Kiritimatiellia bacterium
GTCGCGAATGCACGTTCCGTCCGGCGTGTCATAGTCATCACCGTAGACATTGATGGCCTCGCGCTGTCCGAGCGCAACCTGGAGCACGATCGGAATCAAATGGGATTCGGGATCATGATCTTCCCCAAGCGTCTCCGTTGCACCACAGGCATTGAAATAACGAAAAAAGGTGGTTGTGAGTCCGTGGCACTCACTATACCAAGAGAGCGCCTTTTCGAGCGCGAGCTTGGATTCGCCGTACGGATTGGTCGGGTGTTGCGGCGTTGTTTCCGTGATTGGAACGGATTCGGGTTGCCCGTAAGTCGCACACGTGGATGAAAAGATAAACCGCGGCACATCCGCGCTCAGGGCAGCTTCGGCCAGATTGAGTCCGCCGATCACGTTGTTACGGTAATACCGTTCGGGAATATGCATGGACTCCCCAACCAGTGCATAGGCGGCAAAATGCATGACCGCATCAGGCTTGGCCGCTTTCACTGCCGCGTGGATAACATCGGCATCACGCAGATCCCCCTGAACGAATCGCGCGCGCGGATCCACAGCAGCCCGGTGCCCGCATTCAAGATTGTCAAAAACGGTGACCTCGTAACCGTCATCCAGCAACATGGCCGTGGCGACACTGCCGATATATCCGGCTCCGCCTGTCAGAAAAACATTCACGTGCGTCTATGCCCCTACTTTGATTCGCCGGATTCAAGATCCTGAATGCGCTTTTCCATTTCGCGAATTTTTATTTTCCACGTGGACAGGCGCGCAATATTGGCATGCATTCGACGCGATTCATTGTGCGGCATGGCCGGAAAACCCGACACGAACGTCTTTGGTGCGACGTCTTTGGTTACCCCGCCCCGACCGCCAACAACGCAGTAATCGCCGATCGTCAAGTGACCACCAGCGCCCGACTGTCCACCCATCTGAACATTCTTGCCAACAACCGCCGACCCAGCCAGTCCAACCTGGGCGGCAAAGGCACAATGCTCACCGAGTTGCACGTTGTGCGCAATCTGAACGAGATTATCGAGCTTGCTTCCGCGCCCAATGACGGTCTGGCCGAAGCGTGCACGGTCAATGGTGACGTTCGCGCCAATTTCAACATCGTCCTCGAGAACGACAACGCCAACTTGTCGAATCTTTTTCCAAGCCCCTTGCTCCTGTATATAACCGAAACCGTCGCAGCCAATAACGCAGCCACTATGCAAGATCACGCGTTGCCCCACAGTGACGCCTTCACGCACCGTAACGTTTGGGTGAAATTTCGAGCCCGCACCAACCGTGCTGCCATGTCCCACATAGCACCCCGCCCACAGTTCAACGCCGGCGCCAATGCGCGCACCAGAAGCAACAACACAGCAGGCGCCAATGCGCGCCGTGGGGTCAACCTCTGCACCCTCTTCAATGACCGCGCTGGAATGTATGCCTTCCGGGAGCACGGGGTCGGGAGGCCCAATCACATCTGCGGCCAACGCGAATCCAGCATCGGGGTTTTCAACTTTCAGCAGTGCGCACGCCTGCTCGCCCTCGAAATCCATCCCTACGACAACGGCACTCGCCTGCGTCGCCTGCATATCACAGAGATGGCGTTTGTTGGTCAGAAAACTCAAATCGCCTGCGCGGGCGTCCGTCAACGCGGCAAGTCCCTGAATCGTAAGTGTGGGATCGCCAACTAATTCAGCGCCAATCTTCTCTGCAATGTCACCCAATGTATACGGCATTTTGGTAGATCCTGTTTAGCGTTTCCCCGACCACGACCCGTTCTAGGTCAATCTCGGGTTCAGCGAGCCGTTTCTTCGGCCACGCGCCGCTTCAACGGTTCCGTCACATCAATCGAAGCGTCCGCGAAGAGCACCATGTCAGCGCCCCCGACCCGCGCATGCTTTTCCATCACCAACTTGATCCCGCGTGATTTTGCGTATGCATTGATGACCGCGCGCACATCTTCAACAATACGTTGGCGCATTCGCTTTCGACGATCTGCCAGTTGGTTTTGCCGCAACGTCGTCGTATCATTGAGGGTCTTTTCGCCCTCGCGAATTTTGACGACAACTTCCTGTGCTTCAAGACGCTTCTGCTCACGCCCCAGATCACTCAATGCACGGCTTTCCGCATCCTGACGCAGTGCCTCGAAGCGCTTGCCGAGCGCATCCAGTTCATCGATCTGTGCGGCGCGTTCAGCTTCGAATTCATCGGCCTGCTTCTTGAGCACCGATTCGGCAACGTCCGTGTCGGAATGGGCCTTGACCAGAATCTCCATGTCAACAACCGCAATCTCAAAATCGGCCGCTTGGAGCGATTGCCCCACAACCAACAGCAGGAGAAACCCACAATAATATTTAGAACATAAGCTCATGAATGCCCTTTCGTTCGCCGTTCGCGCATTAGAAACCAATCCAAAGTACCCATTTATCGACATCCGTCAGATCATCGTCTGTTTCAACGGACCAGGCGCGATCAATTCGTATAGGAAAGCCAGGCAAATCGAAGCGCAGCCCAATGCCCATGCTGGATGCGGTTTCTCCAAAGTCGAAATCATAGGCGTCGCGCCACACGTTGCCCACATCAAAAAAACCGGCGAAACGAATCGAGTCGATAATGGGGATCGTATACTCGGCGCTCGCCACCGCTAGCGTTTGACCACCCGCTGACCGGTGACTATCGTTGCCCGACGACGAATCCGCCGGAACGACCTTTGGACCAACATCCCGAAACTCGTATCCGCGCAAGGTCTTGCCGCCGCCGAGGAACAGGCGGTCGACCAGCGGTACCTCGTCCGTGTCACCGAAGCCTTCGATCACTTCGGCGCGCCCCCTGAAACTGAGCACATGGTTAAACCATAGGGGGAAATAGCTCTTGCCCCGCATGCCCCAATGAAACTCATCTGTATCAAAGCCAAAGGGGCCACCCGCAACTTCCGCGAAGACCGACACACGATTTCCCCTTGTTGGCACAAAGGGATTGTTACGCGTATCGTGCGTCAGCGTCAGGCGGGCGGCGCTCCGTGTACGGTCCTCATCCGAGGTAAAGAAAAACGTATCATGCGGTGCATCGACGTAGACATATGCATTCGTATCGGCAATGTCCTTGATCTCTGTCTTTTCCAAGCGGTAGCGCACACTGACACGATTTGGGCCAGGCAATTTCTTACCCAGGGTCAGGGCACCACCCGTGCGAACTTCGTCGTAGTCGGTGTAGCTGAAGTCGCTACGAAAGGCATCCACACCGAACGACAACTTGCGGTCAAGGAACCATGGCTCAACAAAGGATACTTCAAGGTCGTTACGCTTGGACCCAAATTCCGCGCGCACTTTGAGCTTCTGCCCGCCACCCATAAAGTTTGGCCAGCCAGCGATGTCGAAGTTCGCCTGCGACACTTCGACAAATCCGACAATCTGTTCGATACTGGAAAATCCGGCTCCCATCATGAATTGCCCCGTCCGCTTCTCTTCGACCTTAAACACGAGGTCTTTCTCGTCAGGGATGTGCGTGGCAATCGGTTCGCTTCGCACCGTGGAAAAGAACCCGAGATTTTGCACGATGCGCTCACTGCGGCTCACTTTGACTTCGTTAAAAATCTCACCCGGATACACAAGCAACTCGCGCCGGATGACTTTGTCGCGCGTGCGCGTGTTGCCTTGGATCAGAATGTTTCGGACCTTGAACAGATCGCCTTCCGTCACGTCATAAAGTACGTCCAGCTCACCCTTTTCAGGGCTGGGATTGATGACCGTTTTGACCCTCGTGTCAATATAGCCACGGCTGCCAAAATAGTCGCGCAAGGCCTTGGCGCGCGCGTCGATGTACCCTTGCCCTGCGATGCTTCCCGGCTCGGCGGCAACAAACGGCGTGAGCACCGCTTCTGGAAACACGTCCAGCCCGCTTCCTCGCAGCGCAATTCGGTCGAAGCGATACTGTACGCCTTCAGAAATATTAAACTGCAACACCACTTGACCTTCCTCGTTCCGAGTGACGTCAGGGAAAGGGATGACAGCGTCAAGAAATCCGAGATTGCGGTAGTGTTTCAGAATAGCGATACGTCGCGATTCCAAATGCGAAGGCGCGTAGCTCGAGCGACGAAACCAGCTAAAGGGGTTGTACCAGCGTACTTCCCGATACAGGGAGTGCACGGTCTTTGTGGGCACCGCAGCATTGCCTTCGTAGACAATATCACTGACGCGCGCGCGGCGACCTTCATCGACCGTAAAAACCACCGTTGCCGTCGCCAGATCCTTGCTGACCTCGGTGATCAACCACGTGACGTTTGCATCCGGATAGAAATCGTCGGCGTACTCTTTGATCAGCGCCTGTGCGCGTACACCAGCGATTTGTTCGTCGATGAATTCACCCTGATCCAAGTCGAGGGTGTTATGCGCTTTAGAAGCACGCATCACATCCAAACCGACGACCTCGGCGATCTTGGCGAGCTTGTACTTGTTGGTCAGATCATACGATAGTCGCAACCCACCGGCGGACGTTTCTAATCGGGCAGACACGGCCGAAAATAGGCCCGTATCGAGAAGGGCTTTGACGTCGCGATTGACACGCCGGCGAACGAATTCATCACCTGCACGAACGCGGGTGTGTGCCGTCACATAGCTTTCATCCACGCGACCTGGCCCCTTGTTCTCAACGACGATTGACGTGATTGAGCGACGGTTCAACACCTGACCCGAAGCCCCAACAGCCAAGCTCATTAACAGAAAGCCCGTCAGCAAATGTCTCATTCCGTTACTCCTCCCATATCATCAACAAAATGGTCTATTTCACCCATGTCATCGACGCCGCTTCGTTGGCGGTCTTCAAAACGTGTATATTCTTCCATAAAATTAAGGTAAACCTCGCCCACAGGGCCGTTACGGTGTTTGACAACATCCAAGACGGACAGCGTCTTGTCATCATGCTCCGGGTCATCCTCGTAACGCGACGGGCGACGCAGCATGAGCACGACGTCGGCATCCTGCTCAATGGCGCCGGAATCGCGCAAGTCTGACAGCTTGGGTTTGCCGGTTTTATCACGCTGTTCTGGCGCTCGGCTGAGCTGACTCAAGACCAGGACGGGAATGTCCAATTCTTTGGCCATCGCCTTCAAGTTGCCAGACACGTTGGACGTTTCAATCTGTCGCCCCTGCTTGGCGTAGTCGCGCGAGTTCAGGAGCTGCAAATAGTCGATCACAATAAAATCAATGTCGTGACGCTTCTTCATGCGACGCGCTCGCGCGCGCAACTCCATCACGTCCAACCCGCCCGTATCATCGAGAAATATAGGCGCTTTCATCAGCACGGATGCAGCCTTGGCCAGTTCCCCGTGGGCGGGCCCCGACGCGACCGTGCCA
>JAPKCZ010000184.1 GCA_028822745.1 Kiritimatiellia bacterium
GGTTTCCCGAGGCACCTGAACGCGAAGCGCTCGAAGCGGCAGGAGTTACCTTTGCGCCAATTCGTATTCGCCATCTGCTAGACCTAGCAGCGGTGATAACGCTTCGTCGCCTCATTCGAGGCGACCTACCCGACATCATCTACGCGCCCCGAAACGGAAGCCTGTCGGTAACCCTGATGGCGACTCGCCAATGTCCCGTCGTCGGATACCGTGGCACCATTGGCCACCTGAGCCACTGGGATCCAGCCGCCTGGCTGACCTACTTCCACCCGCGCCTCGCTCACATCATCAGCGTTTCGGAAGCGGTGCGCACCTATCTGCTTAAAATGAATGTGCGCGCAGATCGTGCGACCACGATTTACAAGGGACACGACGTCCGTTGGTATGACGTACCACCAACGGACGGACGAGCAGAACTTGGCATTCCAGAAGACGTGTTTTGTGTTGGCTTCACAGGCGCCGTTCGCCCCGTCAAAGGCATCAACGTGCTGATCGAAGCCATGGCGATGCTACCCGACAACATACACGCGTGTATTGTTGGCGAGGTTCGCCAACCGGAACTTCTTGAACGCGTTTCCGAATTGGGCCTGAACCATCGAATGCACTTCATCGTTCACCGAAAGGATGCGGCTCATCTTATTAAAAACACAGATATTTGCGTTATGCCTTCATTGGAACGCGAAGGCCTCCCGCGAGCCATCATCGAAGCCATGGCTCAGGCACGGCCTGTTGTCGTCACCGCCGTTGGCGGACTGCCAGAATTGGTACCCGATGGCCGCTGCGGCTATGTTGTTCCACCCTCGGATGCAGCGGCACTGGCCGACCGCATCCACGCCCTGGCATCATCGCCAGAAGATGTGTCACGCTTTGGCGCCGCTGCGCGCGAGCATATTCAGACCCATTTCAACATCGAAGACACGATTACGCAGATGCTGGTGCTTTTCGAGCGCTTCAGGATGAAGCGCTGGCAGACGCAGGGCGTGCCAAGCCCATCAAGCAGTACGCCAGCTTAGCGGCGGTATAATCTGCGTGATGCAGTCCCGCTTGCGGCGCTAATTCGACGACATCCAGCCCGACAACATCCCTGTCGCGTGTCGCCTCTGCAACCAAATCCAATGCTTGCCAGAATGTTAATCCGCCAGGTTCCGGTGTGCCCGTTGCGGGCATGAGTGAAGCGTCCAATCCGTCGACATCAAACGTGACGTAGACCTGTTTCGGAAAATCAGCAGGCATGACATCGGAAAGCGCTACGCCGCGATGGATGTCCTGTGCATCAAGACAGGTGACATTGAGGGATTTACGCGCTTTCAACTCTTCCGCACACAGACTGCGTACCCCGATCTGAAGGATGGGAATCCCCATTTCCGAGACACGTCGCATCACACACGCGTGACTCCATTTCGAGCCCTCATATTGGTCGCGCAGATCGGCATGCGCGTCGATTTGAACGATGCCGATTTGACCCAAATGTTGATGCGCCGCACGGATCGCCCCGAATGAAACGGTATGCTCACCACCCAGCATGACGGGAAGCGCACAAGCGTCCAGCGCACGTTTGACGCGACACGAAATTGCGTCCATGACATGCTCAGTAGAGCCGGAGGTCTCCACGGCGGCAGTCGTATGCATCCCTAACGCGCCCGGAAACCCGACTCCGTCAAACGCTTCCAATTGCTGAGACGCGGCAATGATGGACTCGGGACCCCGCTCTGTACCGCACCCATAAGACACACTTCGCTCAAAGGGCACCGGAATGATGTGGAAACCTGCCGCATCCGGCGCGACCGGCGCATACTCTGATTGAAGAAAATGGTTCATGAGAGGCGTGACCGAAAGTCGTCGTAACCGAAGGACTTGACGAGTTTAAACTGCCCAGCATCCCATTCCCCAATGCATGGTAGGCCGACGCCGTTGAAGGTGTTTGTTTTCACCATGGTGTAATGCATCATATCCTCGAAAATTAAGCGCTGCCCTAGGATCAGCGCGTCGTCGAATGAATAGGTTCCCACAACATCCCCGGCCAGGCAGGATGCACCACCCAGGCAGTATTGGTAGGCCCCCTCGCCGTTGATCGTTCCGCCACGCACCTCGGGCGTGTAGGGCATTTCAAGGCAATCCGGCAAATGGGCGCTAAAGGATATATCCAACATGGCCACAGGCAATGCATCGGTCTCGACAATATCCAGAACCGTCGCAACCAATACGCCAGCACGCCACGCAAAGGCAGCGCCCGGTTCAAGGATGAGTTCCAAATGAGGGTGACGTTCCTGAAAGGCGCGCAGTGAAGACGCAGCCAGTTCGCCGTCATAGTCTTTACGTGTGATCAAATGGCCGCCCCCCAAATTCAGCCATTCAATGCCGCCCAGCAGTGCACCGCATTGCGCCTCCAGGACAGTCAACGTCTGGGCCAGCGCATCCGCACCTGATTCACAGAGATTATGTACATGTAATCCGCTTACGCCCGCGGGCAAGCCCTCTTCCACAAGCCGCTTTACGGGTATGCCCAATCGACTTCCAACGCGGCATGGATTGTAAAGCTCTGTGCTCACATCGGAATAACCCGGATTCACACGCAGGCCAGCACGCGCGCCCTGCAGCCGCGCACGATACGTTTCGAACTGCGCCACCGAGTTAAACGTGACCGCACGGCTGCGCTTCGCAATGGCATCAAAACTGGCGTCGCTGTAAGCGGGCATGTACGTATGCACGTGTTCAAAAAACTCTGCCGCCAACAGAACTTCGTTAAGCGAACTGGCTGCTGCCGAGGATGTGACTTGCCGCACCACAGGAAATACGTGATGCATGGAAAATGCCTTCAAGGCCAACATCAGGTTGACGCCTGAACGGCGCTGAAACGCAGCGAGGCCATTCAAGTTTTCTTGAAAACGTTCACGGTCGAGAACGAAAGCGGGCGATGGTATGGACGTCGTATCCAAGCGAATGATTCCTTAATCCAATAGGTCGTTAAACGCCAGGGGGCCATCAATGATCTCATGCCATCCCAATCCATGCGCATTCAGGGCTGCCATGAAGGGATCA
Source organism: Kiritimatiellia bacterium (assembly GCA_028822745.1). GTDB lineage: Bacteria > Verrucomicrobiota > Kiritimatiellia > UBA8416 > JAIOPI01 > JAPKCZ01. Next base: position 3,040 of record JAPKCZ010000184.1, read on the forward strand.
GGATCAAACTGCTCTACATTCCAAACGCCGGGGCGAAACCATGTATTCTGGAGCATCAGCATGGCCCCGATCATGGCCGGAACGCCCGTCGTGTACGAAATAGCCTGAGATCCCACCTCGCGAAACGCTGCAGCATGATCACAGTTGTTGTATACGAAATACGTACGCTCGCGCCCGTCCTTTAGTCCACGAATCTGACACCCGATCGATGTTTGGCCGACGTAGTTTTCGGCGAGCGAAGCGGGCTCTGGCAATACCGCCTTTAAAAATTGAAGAGGCTGAATCAGCTGACCATTAAACATAATAGGCTCAATGCTCGTCATACCTATCTCTTGCAACACGTTAAGGGCATTTAGGTAAGCGGGGCCAAACGTCATCCAGAAGCGTGCGCGCTTGAGCGTCGGAAAGTTCAAGACGAGCGATTCGAGTTCTTCGTGATACAGCAGATAGGAGTCGCGTTCACCGACCTGTGGATAGTCGACCGATTGGTGCACAGAAAGGGGCGCTGTCGTTTTCCATTTTCCCTCTTGCCAGAAGCGCCCGACTTGTGTGATTTCGCGAATATTAATCTCGGGGTTGAAATTCGTCGCGAAAGCCTTGCCGTGATCCCCTGCATTACAGTCCACAATGTCGAGGTAATGCATCTCATCGAAATGATGCTTGGCGGCGTGAGCCGAAAAGATGCCCGTCACCCCGGGGTCAAAGCCGCAACCCAACAAGGCCATCAAACCCGCATCGGCGAAGCGCTCGCGGAACGCCCACTGCCAGCTGTATTCGAAATGGGCCTCATCGGGTGGTTCATAATTGGCCGTATCCAGATAATGCACGCCACAGATCAGGCAGGCCTCCATGATGGTCAAATCCTGATACGGTAGCGCCACATTAATGACCATAAACGGCTTTACAGCCTGCATAAGCGTAATGAGCTCGGGCACATTGTCCGCATCGACGCACATCGTCTCGATACGCCCATCGCCAACGGCACTGGCGATTGCCTCACACTTTGACAACGTACGGCTTGCCAACACGATACGACCGAAAACGTCAGGCAGAAGGGCGCACTTGCGGGCGACAACGTTGCCCACCCCACCAGCACCAATGATGAGAATACACTTTTGCGCGCTTTTCATAGGTAGACATTAGTCCGAAACCAATTAGCAGCACAACTCTCCGTTTTGAAAATCCGTGTCCGTACAAAATAGTCCTTCTTGCACGAGAAAATCATGTGATATACTACTAACATGAACCAATTTAAGACATTCTTGAGCTTTTTTTGTGTCGCCTTTTTACAGGTTTCAGCGACTTGCCATGCGGCTGATCCCCGGATCAACGAATTCATGGCGGCAAACGCCAACACCCTCTGGGACAGTTTTGGTATAACTTCCGACTGGATCGAGATTTACAACCCAGGCCCATCCAATTTAAACCTGCAAGGTTGGTATCTCACGGACGACGATAATTCACTGACAGAGTGGGCCTTTCCTGACGTCACCATACTCGCACAGGATTACCTCGTTGTTTTCGCCTCGGGCATGGATACAAATGTCGGCGCTGAGCTGCATACAAGTTTTCAGCTAAAAAGTGACGGCGAGTATCTCGCCTTGGTCGCATCGGGCGGTGTCACCGTGGTTCACGAATACAGCCCCGAATTCCCCAAACAGTTCGCCGATATTTCCTATGGAATGGGTCCAATCGACGATCCACGTTTCTTCACCAATGCGACCCCGGGGTCGGCGAACACCGTTGGTGCCGAAGAGTTCGTTGCGGACACCAAATACGACCCTGATCGCGGCTACTACACCAACGCGGTGACAGTCACGATTACCACCGCCACCACGGGCGCTACCATCTATGTCACAACAGACTTCACACGCCCAACGACCAACAGCACGGTGTATACGGACCCCATGACGCTCACCAACACGACCTGTCTACGCGCAATGGCTTTTCAGGACAATTTGTACCCCTCCGATGCGGATACGCAGACCTATATTTTCATCGATGACGTTCTTAACCAACCCAATGACCCTGCGACCTTTCCGTCCTCATGGGCGGGCACCCCCGCCGAGTATGGCATGAACCCGACAATTGTCACCGACCCCCTCTACGCCGACCGAATGCACGACGCCCTGCTTTCCATTCCCAGCATCTCCATCGTGACCGAGACGGAGCATCTCTTCGATGGGACCACAGGCATTTATACGCACCCACTGGAAACTGGCCCCGCCTGGGAGCGCCCCATTTCCTTTGAGTGGATGAATCCGCAGGATACCAAAGGCAT
>JAPKCZ010000185.1 GCA_028822745.1 Kiritimatiellia bacterium
ACCGTCGTTTGGGATCGCGAGACCGGTATTCCTGTGTACAACGCCATCGTCTGGCAATGTCGGCGAACCACGCAACGCTGCGAAGCGCTTAAGGCGCAGGAATCTGACATCAAACGCCGCACCGGGCTGTTTGTTGATCCATATTTTTCGGCGACTAAGGTCGAATGGATCCTCGACAACGTGCCGGATGGGCGAGCGCGGGCAGAAGCCGGTGCATTATGTTTCGGAACGATCGATACATGGATATTGTGGAAGCTAACCGGTGGACGGGTGCACGCAACAGAGCCGAGCAATGCATCGCGTACCTTATTAATGGACATTTCGGAGAGGCAGTTTTCAGCGGATCTCCTCAACACGTTTAACATTCCCGCCAGCATGCTCCCTGAATTGCATGATAGTGATGATCTACACGGATACGTGGATTCGAAATGGATTGGAAAAGAAGTTCCAATTCATGCGATTTTAGGTGATCAGCAGGCGTCGTTGTTTGCCCATGCTGGCTGGCGCCAAGGGGTTGTGAAAAACACGTACGGAACAGGCTTGTTTTTAATGGCGGCGACGGGGGAGGACCTACCCGAATCGGGGCGACTGTTGAATACCGTAGCGTGGCAAACGGGCGGAAAGGTAACCTACGCTATCGAAGGCAGCGTGTTTGCCGGTGGTGCTGCCGTTCAGTGGTTGCGAGACGGCCTTGAACTGATTGATGATGCCGACGAAACGCAAGCCTTGGCCGAGTCGCTTGATGGCAACGACGACGTCTACTTTGTTCCAGCGCTGTCCGGGTTGGGCGCACCATACTGGGATCCGAACGCACGCGGAACGATCATCGGGCTGACGCGCCAGACCACGCGCGCCCATTTGGCCCGAGCGACGCTAGAGGCGATAGCGTACCAGAGCCGCGATGTCATCGATGCTTTCGCCTCCATTGTGCCCGACGCTGAATTCGATCGATTGCGGGTTGATGGGGGGGCATGTCGAAATGATTTTCTTATGCAGTTTCAAGCCGACCTTTTGCAACGCCCTGTAATTCGCCCGAAAATCCTAGAGTCGACAGCCCTGGGCTCTGCAGGATTGGCCGCAATTGCATGCGGGTTCTGGACCCGAGAGGCATTTGCGGATATTAATGGACCTGAACGCGTTTTCGAACCACTTGCCTCAGCGGCTGATATGGATACGCTGTATACCCGCTGGCTACAGGCTGTGGAACGAAGTCGGATGTGGAAAACTGAACCCTGAATCCAAGGCAGGAATTGACGTGAAAGTTGTCGTGTTACTTAGTGGTGGAATGGACTCCGTTACCGCGCTCTACGAGGCCAACGCTCGCGATGATGTTGTCGCGGCGCTGAGTGTTGATTATGGCGCAAAACACAACGCCTGCGAACTGCCGTTTGCCGCTTGGCATTGTGAGGCCCTGTCGATTCCCCACGAGGTTGTCAGTTTACCCTTCGTGGACCGACTGTTTCGCTCGCACTTGTTGACGTCAGGTGATGCTGTGCCAGATGGGCACTACGAAGAAGAGTCTATGAAGCAGACTGTTGTTCCTTTTCGCAACGCGATCATGCTCTCGATTGCAACAGGCTTTGCTGAAAGCCTTGAAGCGGCGGGTGTCGTCATTGCTGCTCACGCTGGGGATCATGCAATTTATCCGGATTGTCGCGAATCGTTCATGTCTGCAATGGGAAACGCTATGGAACTGGGTACCTATGCGCATGTCGCACTGATACGCCCGTTCATCGATATGACAAAGACAGATATTGTCAAAAGGGCTGCCGCGCAACAGGTGCGTCTAGATAAGACCTGGTCATGCTACAAGGGTGGGGATGTGCAGTGCGGCACGTGTGGCACCTGTGTGGAACGGCGTGAAGCCTTTCTGTGCGCAGGGGTTCAAGATCCTACGACGTATTTGGCTAGCCCGCCGCTACCCGAACGGCCATCCGAATAACGCGTGCGGGCACGCGCCGCCGCGCCGGCTTAAATTGATAGGATTAAACATGCGAATTTCTGAAATTTTTCATTCGATACAAGGCGAAGGGCTCTGCACGGGCGTTCCGTCGGTGTTTGTTCGCACGTCAGGGTGCAATCTCCGCTGCAGCTGGTGTGATACGCCTTACACCTCGTGGGCCCCGGAGGGGGATGACCTCAGCGTCGCCGAAATTGTCTCGCAGGTTAACAGCTATGACTGCCGCCATGTCGTCATCACCGGCGGAGAACCGATGGTCTCGGTAGGCATGCCTGAGTTGACACAGCACCTGCAGCGGGACGGCTTTCACGTGACCATCGAAACAAACGCCACGCGCTCCCCTGACGGTATTGCGGTCGATCTGGCGTCGCTGAGTCCGAAACTTGCAAACTCCACGCCAGACGCCGCGTTGCACCCGGTGGAAGCAAAAATGCATACCGAATCGCTTCGATTGAAGCCCGATGTTATCGACGCCTGGCTGGATTACTGCGCCTGCCAACTGAAATTTGTCGTTTCCAGCGAAGACGACATCACTGAGATTAAGGACCTTCTCGGACGCCTGACCGTTCCGCTGCCGCCTGACCGCGTCATGCTTATGCCCGAAGGCATCACGCCAGAAGTCCTCGCGCAACGCCGAGAGATGCTCATAGATCTTTGCAAACGGCATGGTTATAGGTATTGTTCCCGACTTCACATTGAGTTGTTTGGAAATGCACGAGGCACTTGAATCATGCCCTATAGAATTTGTAAGACCTTTGAAATTGAAAGTGGCCACATGCTGAGCAAGCATCCGGCCAACTGCAAATTTCCGCATGGTCATAGCCGTACCGTTGAGTTGGTTCTGCGGGCGGACACGCTCGATAATAATGAAATGGTTTGTGACTACAAGGTGCTCAAGACCTTGCTTGCCGACTTTCTCGACACGCTGGACCATGCCATGTGCATGAACACAGATGATCCTCAATTCGAGGCGATGCAGACACAGTACGGTGCACGCATTGTCGCGTTTCAAAAGGAAGACCCAACCACCGAAGTTCTTGCTCGCTATATATACGAATTTTGCAAAGAGGCGCTCGCCGATTATGCCCGTGCGAATGATGGAGTGTATCACCTGCGTGAGGCTGTAGCGCTTGAGCGAGTGCGCGTATCGGAGACGAGCTCAAGCTGGGCAGAGTATTGTGCCTAGGTTCCGAAATTTGACGTCTCTTGCGTACGAATGGGTCGTGCCAAGTTTCGAGCACACACCTAGCTGTTGCAATCTGAAGGTATGAGATGAGCGACGAATGGATTTTACATTCAAAACGCAGCATTCTTGATTGCGGTCGCTTTTTGCGTGTCGAAGCACACGACCTAGAGCTGCCCGACGGCGTTCGAATTCCTGACTGGCCATTCATCATCACGCCCGACTACGTGAACGTAGTGGCCATAACGCCAGATATGAAGTTTCTGTGTTTTCGTCAAACAAAGTATGCCATTGAAGGCGAGTCACTCTCCATGGTTGGTGGCTATATTGATCAGGGCGAAACGCCTGTTGATGCCGCAAAGCGGGAAGTTCTCGAAGAAACGGGCTACACGTCCGATACTTGGGAATCCTTGGGTAGCTATGTTGTGGACGCAAATCGCGGCTGCGGTAACGCCCATCTTTTCCTCGCACGTGATGCTGTCAAAGTTGCTGATGCGGTCAGCGATGACCTCGAAGCCCAAGAATTTGTTCTTCTCACCCGTTCCGAGATCGAAACGGCGCTGGATAACGGTGATTTCAAGGTTCTCGCCTGGTCTGCCGTGATGGCGCTGGCGCTTCGTGTGATTTGAGATCGAAATCCGGTTGCCGCTTGGCGTGCTGGAATGTTAGGCTCTCCCCATTCATCAACTATTAATACAAGAACGGGTAGGGCCCACCATGCTCAATCAAATGCCAAGACGACTGATTCGCGGATTTCGACTACTTTCTATCGTGTTGGGATTGGGCATGCTCACCGGCTGCCAGACCGTGACGCAGCAACAGCATACCCAGGACCAAGCCAAGATCCGTACGCAGCTCATGCGATTACAGAGCGACGTCGAACGGCTGGATGCTCGAATGGACAGTGTCCAGCAGGAGCGAACGCAACTTTATGAACAAGTCGGCGCATTGCAACAGGCATTGAATGATAACACGCGTCAATTGGATCAGCGTCTTGCTGCTGTCGAATCAGGTATGACGGCCGTTTCTGAACAGCAAAAGCGTGACAAGACTGACATCGTCAACGGTCTGAGCAAACAGATGGCTGCCATCGTTCAAGAGCAGCGCTCAACGGCCACGGCGCAGATTTCTTCGGAAGGTTACGAACACGTCGTCAAATCGGGGCAAACGTTGTCTGAAATAGCGGCGGCGTACGGCGTAACACCTGCCATTATTGTGCGTGCCAATAAAATGAAGAACGCCAACGTTCTGCGTGTCGGACAGGTTTTGTTTATTCCGGAAGAGGCTGACGCCAGCGAACGGGCGTTGATTTTTCCGGTGGTAGGATCAACATACTGATCCATTTTTTCCCCTGATAGGGGGCAAAACTCGGGCCGCCATTGTGTCCAGATGAGCCCGCACCAATAACGTCACGCCGTGATTCAGCTTGCACGAGCATTTCGATACGGTTCGTCAGTGTCGGTAGGATTTTCACCATTTCGTCCAGCTGACTGGCCAATGCACGCTTCTCCGAGTCTACCTTCGCAACCAAGGCGCGCAGTGCGTCAATATCATCAGCGTAGCCTGCCATGTTGGTGTTGAGGAGTTTCGACTGTTTATCGCGTTGTGAAGATTCGCTCGAAAGCGCTGTACGTAGTTCGCCGAACTGTTCTCCGGCCGAGACCAAACGCTGATTCTGTTCCGTGAGGGTCTTTTGGGCGTCAGCGCGGTCGGTTGCGGCGGCCATATCAATACGATTTACGTCCGCACGCATCGACGCAGTCCACGCTGAACCCAGAAAATAGGCCGCCCCAGAAAGAACAATCAAAAGTGTGGCAAATATGGAGGACATCCACACAATCTTACGACGCAGACGGGCTCGCTCCTGATTCAAGTATTCATGAAATGCTTCAAGAATGGGAAATTCAGATACGTCGTTCACACCTGTTAGGGCACTGTTGCTTTCGGCGACAGCCGTTATCGGCCCTTTTGGCGAAGGTAATCCCTTGCGCCGGGAGGCCTCGCGAACGACAATTCTGGGGGGTAGTTCTTCCACAGTTCTCTTCAATCGCATCCAAGGTCTTGGTTTAAACGGAACCTTTTTCTTGTTGTCTACTTCAGCAGGTGGCTGCTCGTCAATTGGTTCGGTTTCTGGCATTTTTGCAGGCGCGCACCCCCCCTCGGTTTGTTA
>JAPKCZ010000186.1 GCA_028822745.1 Kiritimatiellia bacterium
GAGACGTCGTTTTACGAATGAGGGACAGACGGAAATGCACCCGGAGGGATTCGAACCCCCACGCCCTTAACGAGCACAAGGACCTGAACCTTGCGTGTCTGCCAGTTCCACCACGGGTGCGTAAGAAATGCGGACTATAAGGATCGCAACGCGGGTCGTCAATGCCGAAGCGCCGCGTGCGGCGTTTTGGCCACAAAACAGTCCCCGTGCCGATTGTATTGCATATCGAGTGACGGGGAAATAGGTATCAGATGAGTATGTTAGACGTTAGAGAACGACCACAATTTGTTGAACGCGCCTTTTTGGTTCGTGTGTATAAGGACTCCCGAGAGCATGATTTCGCCGACGATCTATTGCATGAATTGGGCGACTTGGCGGAATCGCTGGGTGTCACCGTCGTCGGGCGTGAACTCGTTCGCGTTCGGGATACCGGACCACGCTTGCTCATGGGTACGGGCAATGCGGATACGATCATCTCCATGGCGGCGGCGCTCGATGCGGATTGTCTGATTTTCGACAATGATTTGACGCCAGCCCAACAGCGAAATTGGGAAGCGTTGAGCAAGCTTTGTGTTATTGATCGCGAAGAAGTCATCATCGATATTTTCGGTCGGCGCGCACAAACCAAAGAAGCGCAATTGCAGGTTGCGCTGGCTCGTGCGGAGTTCAGTTTGCCACGCTTACAAAAGGCCTGGGCGCATCTGGGGCGTCAGGGCGGAAGTGGCGGTACGGGCGACCGAGGAGAGGGGGAAATGCAGGTCGAAGTTGACCGGCGCATTGTGCGACGCGACATCTCTCGACTTAAGAAAGATCTGACGATTGTTCGCAAGAATCGCGCGACACAACGAAAACACCGCCAACGGCTGCCGTTGCCCCTGGCGGCAATTGTCGGGTACACGAATGCCGGCAAGTCCTCGCTGTTGCGCCGCCTGACCGGCGCGGATGTACTTGTCGCCGACAAGCTGTTTGCGACCTTGGATACGACCACGCGCCGCATCGACTTGCCCAACGGGCAGACCTTGCTGCTGACGGATACCGTGGGCTTCATCCGGCAATTGCCACATCGTCTGGTTGAAGCGTTCAAAGCCACGCTCGAGGAAGCTGTTTTGGCGAGTTTTCTGATCCACGTTCTCGACGTCAGTCATGACAACCTCCCCGTTTTTCACCAAACGACGCTCGACGTGTTGCGTGAACTTGGTGCTGATGACAAACGTATTCTAACGGTGATGAACAAGGTCGACCTTGTCGACGATACGGATCAACTCGATGCCGTTAAGGCCATGTTTCCTGAAGCTGTTTTCGTTTCCTTTCATACGGGCGAGGGCATGGATGCGTTGCAGGAACGCATCGGGGAGATGCTGGCCGCGGAGACGCGTCTGCTGTCGTTGCGTTTGCCGCACGAGCGATCGGACATCGTGGCTCAGATTCATCGCCTTGGCCGCGTATTGAGCACCCGCTATGAGGATGACGCCACGTATCTTGACGTTTCCGTTCCGCTCCGCTTGGCTAGAGAGTTCGAAGCGTTCGTCGAGAAACCCAAGGAATCCTAGAGGCTTGCATTTCGAGACCTGTTTGGTATCTCAAAGCACTATCTTTTTTCAGAATACGCCAATTTGGCTAATAACAAGGCATCTCAGATGAGATTTCCCCGCGAGGTCCACCAGCTTGAAAATGGTATTCGGGTTGTGCTCGAGAAGAGGCAATCCGCTATTCCTGTCGGCATTTGTTGTAGCGTTGGCGCAGGGTCACGAAACGATTACGCGCGTAAAGACGGCTTGGCGCACTATATCGAACACCTGCTCTTTCGTTCACGGCTTCATGACGAGACACGCAGGTTATTTGAGCGGTTCAGCGATGCTGGCGGCGACATGAATGCCGTCACGATGCTGGATCGTACGTCGTTCAGTCTACAAAGTCTGTCCGAAGATGTTGGGCTCGGCATTCAAGTGTTGGCGCGCATTGTCGGTGATTTGCCAAGCTCGGAATCGGATCTTAGGTCGGAGCGCGCGATTATTCTGGATGAAATGTTGCTCACTGGCGAAGACAGCGCGCAAGCCTTCCAGCGTGTGAAATTCAAGCTTTTAGGGGGCGACGAGTCACTTCGACATTCTGCGACGGGGAAACGGCGACGTCTTGGGAAAATTTCACCGGAGGATGTGCGTCAGTTCTATAACGAGTTTTACCGCACTGAGAATATGGTGATTGGCATCGTGGGTGATATTGACACAGACGCTGTTCTTGGGATGTTGAACACGGAGTTCGCCCGCATCGCTTCGGGCGCTGCGCAATCAAAACATCGTGCACTTGAAGCCATCGGACCGCGCATCAAACACGTTCCCTCGGCGACCTCACAAGAGGGCTACGTGTCCTGCTTTTTTCGGTGTCCTTCCCTTCGCTCCAACCAATTAGCGGCGTTACAAGTGGTGACGGATGTGATTGTGGGCGGGCCGCATTCGCGCCTGTTTCAACGATTACGCGAAAAGGATTCTCTGGTTTACGATGTGTCCGGCAGTCTGGAGCTGACGCCCGAATTTGGGACATTGGATATTTTCGTGCCGACCAAGCGCAGCAATGTTCACCGCGTTTTACAGGCCATTCTCGACGAGGTCGAAAAACTCAAACGCGACTCGCTTAGCGATGACGCGCTTGCGCGTTGGCGAACGAGTCTGATGAAGCGCGGGCTGCTCGGGTTCGACGATGTCATGGTCGCGGCGTGCTGGTATGCGGAGACGGAGCTATTGGCCTCGGGGCACAATGCCGATGATTTCGAAGGCTGGAATGCAAAGCTGCAGCAGGTTGACAAAAAGGCTTTTGACGAGGTTGTGCACGACGTCTTTTCACCCGAAAACAGCTTTCTCTATGCGATTGGGAACTTGGCGCCTTGGCATCGACGTAAGATCAATCGGCGATTGAAAGCCCTATGAGGCTGTAGGTAAACATGTCACCTGTCGGTTTACGGCTCCGCGCAGCGTCGCCCGCCATCGAAATATATAGGGCTCCTGGCGTGCGAGACTCCGTCGAGCCGCTTATGATTTCACGTTTTTTTTCGAACAGTGACTTTCCAGAGGACAACCCTCGCATTTCGGGCCGATGGGCCGACACCGCGTCTGGCCGAAGGCCACGAGATAGCGGTTCCATGCTTTCCAATATCGCTTGGGGAGCACCTCGCGCAGCGCCATCTCTGATTCTGTTGGGTTCGCCGTTTCGATCAATCCCAGTCGATTGCTAATACGGTGAACATGCGTATCAACGCACATCGCGTGTTTGTCGAACGCGGCGATCATGACGAGGTTCGCGGTTTTGCGTCCCACGCCGGGTAGTTCACAAAGCGCGTCAATGTTTTGGGGGATTTCGCCGCCGAAGCGTTCGTCGAGCACGTCTGGAAGCTGTTTGAGGTGCTTCGCCTTCGTTCGATAAAAGCCGACAGGGAAGATGAGCTTTGCAACTTCAGATTCCGAGAGTGCACGAAAGTCACTTGCCTTTTGTACCTTCGCGAACAATCGATCGCATACGACGGCCGTCGTTCCGTCCTTGGTTCTGGCGCTTAGCAAGGTGGCGACGAGAATTCGAAATGGATCATGCGTCTGTGCGCGTATCAACTCAATGATAGGTGCATCAACAGTTGCGTAAACAGCCTTCAACTTGCGGTTGACGGCGGGTAGGTCATCGGGGGTCATGCGGCTTCTTTCTTCTGGCTCTCGGAGAGGCGTTCTTTAATCAGTGGTCAGTGGTCAGTTCGATGGTGACGGGTCCGTCGTTTAGCAGGCTGACTTTCATGTCGGCGGCAAAGCGCCCGGTGGAAACGTGATCCTGGCCCAGCATCTTGCGCAGTTCAGTGACGTACTGTTCGTATAGCACATTGGCTAGATCTGGGGCCGCCGCGCGGACAAAGCTGGGGCGGTTGCCTTTGCGGGTGTCCGCATATAGGGTGAATTGGGAAATCACGAGGGCCTCGCCATCAACGTCACACAGGGATCGGTTCATTTTTCCGTCGTCATCCTGAAATACGCGCAAGTTCGCCGTTTTTGTTGCCAGCGTCGCCGCATGGGTGGCGTCGTCGCCGTGTGTAACCCCTAGAAAAACGAGGAAACCTTGACCGATTTTCCCGATGGTTTCGTCATCGACAACAACGGTCGCGTGCTGGACGCGTTGAATAAGTGCTTTCATGCATCCACAGTTTGTGATTAGTAGCGGAGAGTCAAGTCGTGGTGTGGATTGTAAAATGATTTTTTGGAAAAGCCGCCGATGTGCAGGAAAGTAGAAGCATTGCTTTTGTTGGGTCCGACGGGATCGGGTAAGAGTCCCCTTGGTGACCATCTGGCGGCCGTTGGGTTGCGCGGTCGCCGGTGTTGCCATTTCGATTTCGGAGCGAATCTGCGCCGGGTCCAATCGGGTGCGCCGAGCAGCCTGACGCCGCGCGAAATGGACATCGTTGGTTCCGTGCTATCAACGGGGCGCCTGCTCGAGGCGTCGCAATTCGGCATCGCGTTGAAGGTTTTGGGGGATTTTCTGGCGTCAGACGTTCGGGAGGAGGACGCCTTGGTCGTGCTAAATGGTTTGCCGAGGCACGCACAGCAGGCCGAGGGCGTTTCTGCGTTGGTGGATGTCGTGGGCGTGATTGCCCTTCAGTGTGATGTGGAGACCGTTATTCAAAGGGTTGCGTTGAATGTCGGTGGGGATCGCACCGATCGAAAGGATGATGCGGAAGCCATGGTACGTCAAAAGCTGGCCACATATCATGCGCGCACGGCCCCGCTGATCGACTACTACCGCACAAAAGGCGTGAATGTAACGCTGATCGATGTTAGTCTCCACACCCAAATCGAAAACAGTATTGAACGGATTGAACAGGATTTTTTGACATGACCATTAGGATAAACGGCCACGTTATTCCCGCCGCCGCTGTTGAGCACGAGTTGGGGCGTTTGATTCAGTTCTATGCAAAGCATATGTCTGAAACCGAAGTTCGCCGTCAAATGCCAGAGCTTCAGGAAAAGGCCCGAGAGCAGGCGGTGGGGGCAAAACTGCTGTTGGACCAGGCGTCCAAGATGGATCTGCCTGTCGCCGAGGACGAGGTCGAAAAGCAGCTTCTTGAGATGATCGAAAAGGTCGGCGGCAAGGAAGCGTTTGCGGCACAGGTAAAGAGCCAAAACTTAACACCGGACGCTGTGCGGCAGGGAATTATCCAAGGCCGCAAAGTCGACCTGTTGATCGCGAAGTTGACCGAAGGCTTGTCGGATCCGACGGAAGAAGAAATCAA
>JAPKCZ010000187.1 GCA_028822745.1 Kiritimatiellia bacterium
CCCATCTCTGATTGGGCTCGCAACACAATCTGTGTATCAGGCCCTGGTCCAGCCCCTCTTGAAGTTTTTGGTATCTTCCAACTGAGAACAAAACCCTCTGGCGGTTCTATGACTAAATCAAAAGCTCTATTTTGGTTAAAGGCGCCCCTGTCAAAGGCGCCTCTAAAGTTGAAATAGAATGGACCCCAGGCAAAACTTGAGCCCGTATCAACAACGTTAAAGTTTCGCCAAGTAACATTATTATTACCTCTAATTAAATCACAATACTCTTCCCAGGTCATACCAGAGACATCGAAGCCGCTGACTTCCGCTTGTGTCAATGTTTTGGGATCAAGCAGATTACCCGCTATTCCTACGAAACAATAATGACCTGTGCCTGGGATATCCGCTTGTAGCCATGTGATGGGATCTGCAACCACCAGTCCATCACCGGTTGGTATGTCTACTGGATCTGTCGTATCTATGTAATTCCAATGGTCCGGTGTTACCAATGTAGATACCTCGCTCCAATACACGTCAGTCGTTACCTCAGTTGCGTCTTCATAGCCTTTGTTTTTATTGCGCACGTATATATAGTTGTCTTGTCCGGCTTCTGCTTGATAGCCCAGTGAGCTGTTGTCTGCTTCATTCGTCCCTCCAAAAGATGCGTCGGCATCGGCCACTAAAGACTGTCTTAAAATTATATCTGGACTTGCACTGATCGATCCGGAAGATGGGATTGTACCATCATCATTCACATCATCACGCAGGTAAATGTCGGTGGGAAAGCGTCTTTGGCTTAAGCTGTTAGTTTCATCGACTACAATAAACTCCATCATCATGCCTTTGTGTCCATGTTTGAAAATATGACAATGGGCTAGCCACCTTCCATAAACACCCCCCTCAGAAGTTGAGAAGTTGGTGTCAACAAAGTCCCTATCTTCAACTTTGAACCGGTAGGTAACTCTATGATAAGCAGGAACATATATGACGTCTTGATATTCCACAAAATCCCATTCATATAATGTTTCATAAATATCGTTGGTATTTCTAAGTTCTATTCTTATGGGTTGAAATGAAAAACCATGAAGATGCCAAGGATGATCAGCGGAACCCGTTTGAGTTTCTACTGTCCACTCAACAACAGCGTCTTTTTGAACATATCTTGTATTGGCATAAGTACTTTGAAACGGTCCTGTATCGTCCCAGAATGCTTGAATAGCATTAATGCTTGGACCAACATCAGGTGTCAAAGTGATGTCGTAGTCTTGCATAATCTCATTTGTTGCAACCATGACACCAGCCGCTACCAGGTCTGCTACTGTCGATGGAAAGTTCGTAATCACATCGGCTTCGGGGGTGTCTCTTAGATCTTCCAGTTGCTCACTTGCGTCAATAAGAGCATTTGCACGAAGCCCGGTTCCGGCTTATATTGGGGCAGTTAAAACATAAGGGTCCCCTCCACTTGCCATGCCCTCAACATCGAAGATAGCAATTTCCAGGTCTTCAGGTGCCTCATCCTCCCAGTAGAGACCAGCAGCTTTCATTGGCTCTGATCGTTTTTTATTTATGACACTGAAACCATTTGCCCTTAAGGCAACCTCAACCCAACTTGGATCTACTCGAAAAGCGACCATGACTCTAGAAGATGTCGGCAAGAGAAATTCACCTGTTAACATCTCGGTTGACTCTTGAACTGCTTGAAGACCTTCACCAGCAGGGTCGTCTACTTCGCCATCATCGGAGCCGTCTCTTTTTTGTATTCCCCTTAATCTCCAACCAACAACGGTGCCGTTCGTGCTTACGCCGTGTATACCGTCATTAAATATTCCATTTGGTTGTCTTGCTTCGTTTAACAACCCACCTTCACCGCCTAGTCTATATAATGCTCCTGAGTGCTGCCAGTTTCCGGATGAACTTGTTTTGTAGGCTAAATGTATTTTGTAAAAACGATGCATACCGTTATTTGTCACATGAAACGCAACACTTTCGTTGGCCTTTAAAACGGTTGGCGCCGCATTGGTACGATGCCCTTCATGCCAAAACTGTTGGGAATTCCCGAGTGGATGGTTAAATGGGTAACCGTGAACACCATTAACCAGGATAGCATCACCAAAATTTTGGTTCATATTGCCACTACCTATCGCCATAATATTTCTGATGTAGACAGGGCCCACATGAGAGGCTATGTCTGCAAAAGGCACATAGTTACCTCCTGACGCTTCTCCCCTCTCATCTTGAAAAGAAAGATCTGATAAGGTTAGTACGAAAGTACGATCTTCATGTGGAATGACTTTTGCATCTCGAAGTGTAAGGGAAACCGCATCATCGACAATCAGTGCACCATTTGCTCCCAGTGGGTTTTGAATCATGCTGTCCCAATGGGGATGGTACCAATACAGACCCGGTCGCACCAACCTGAACCTGTAAATGTAGTCGGTGCCTGGTTCGATAGGAGCTTGAGTTACAGGCGTTCCGTCATAAGCATTAGCGAGTTCCATACCATGCCAATGAACAACCATGTCATCCATGAGGTGTTCGATAAATTGACCACCCGAAACATCAATTCTGTTTTGAATTTTAACACAAATGATATCCCCCACCTCACCTCGGATTGTAGGACCAGGAATAAAGGGCACCCAACTACCGGCTGGATCATCGGGAGTTAGAACGATCCCATTTGAATCTATGTATTGATGGTAAGCTAATGACCACTGAACACCTATAGCTCCTCCATAGTCCCACTCAACAGCTTGCAGTCTGAAGTTATAACAATCAGCATCGGATTCGGGTACATCACCAGATGCCACGGGCTCGGCCTGCGCGGCGCAGGGCAGCGAGACCAGCAACAGGAGGGCGGGTAACAGTAGCGAGCTCTTTTTCATGGCGTTATAGTCCCTTCTTCGAGGCGTAACATCGACTCGTGCTAAAATATATTTCAGCCACCATCGACATTGCTTCCCATGTCGATCCCTCCAACAGCGGACGAACCGTAATTCCGAATTACGTTGCTCCTACAAACAGCGTCAGTCTCCGAATCCAGTTTGCCCGCCCCGGGGATGCCCAGCAAGGGAAAAGCCGGAAAAAGTTCGCCCGGGGCTGGTTCCCTTTGATCTGGGGTCAGCCTTCCATTTTCCAATTAAGGTGCCCACGAGAAAACAAGAGTGACGATCGCGGCTCTTGACCACGATTGCTTATACGACCTCTTGCCCAACACTTTTTAAGGTCTGACCTCAATATTCAACATCCTAATTGCTTTGCGTACGAATCTTTGTTGAATGCCTGCTGTCGATCTCGTGTTCGCACCGTGACAGGGCCTGGGAACTACAAAGGCAGGCGATCCCAAAAGACCAAAATGGAAATTGGAAGGCTGACCCCAGTGGTTCTCTACGCCAGGCAGTCTTCGTTCTACGCTGCGCTGCTAGAGGTGCTTGCTGATAAATGCTCGGCCGGAATGGGTTTTCAGGTAGCGTTCATAGTCGAGAGCACGTTGACGGTCTGAAAACGACGTACATGTTCGATACGCCCAAGGGCGGTAAGGCTTTGTGCTGGGTACCGCGCCGGCATTGTGATGTTGGAGTCTATCTGCAAGATCCTAGGTGAACCCAATGTAATAGCGACCAAGGTATGATTGACTATCGATGATATAGACGTAGTGGAATCCGGTCTGCATGTCGCCCCCCCCGGGTTGTGATGTCTTATAAATAGAATCAGGGTAAGCGTTAAGCTTAGCTTTACAGAAACCCAGAGCGCGCTCCGCGCTGCAGAAAAGCGGTGACTCCGTCTGAGCTTTGGATTCGCGCGGAGCGCGCAGCAGACTTGAGGATCTACAAAGCTTAACGGTTACGAATCCGGCGCTGTTCTATGCGCACCCTATGGAAATTGATTGGCGTGCCAGGCGTAGTTCGTAGCGCTATTATAAGCCCCGCTTCGCGTTGTCGCCGAGGCTCCTAGCGACGCGGCGCAGCCAATCGTAGCCACGAGCGCAGCGAGGACGCAGATTGGCGGAGGGGAAGGGATTCGAACCCCTGGTACCACAATGCAGTACAACAGATTTCGAGTCTGCCGCCTTCGTCCACTCAGCCACCCCTCCGGTGGGTTGTGTCGATATGATGTGCTTATTTGAAGGCGGCAAAGATACAGAGTGCCTTTTCAGAAGTCAAACTTTCACGGTCATATCGTGACAAAGCAGCCCGTTTGCATCATTTGGACATTGGGATTCGATAGATGATAGACAAGTTTCACCACGGGGTTTCGGAGACACCGGGACGACAGAATGGTCGTGAATCATTTTTTCGAAATGCTGGACATCTCAAGCACGGCACTCGCGTAGCCGGGCTTTGACGCCGATGCACTGATCCGAATTTCTTCCAACCGCCAAGGCGGATCCGTTTTTTCGGCAATACGTACAAAGCGCATCAACGCGGGCAAGGGTACATTCTGAAACGACAGGGCTTTGCGCTGCTGGCTCCATCCGAGCGCAGCTGGCGTTTTCAAGTTTCGCACATCATTAGGCGGAAACTCGCTCAACGATGCTTTCAATAACGAATGAATGGGAACAATAGGTTCGGCGGCCATCGCCGCCAGCACGCTCCGGCGCTCGCGAAGGGATTCCGCCTCCGCAACCAACACACGTGCCGTTTCTGTCCATTTCGCCTGTTGCCGCATCTCGTCCAAGGCCGTCTTGGATGCCGTTCGGGAACGCATATTGGCAAGCACCCCTGAAAGCAGGATGAGCGCAGCCAGCCAATACAGAGGTCGACACATAATAAAGGCGAGAACGCGCTTCATGGTCGCACCTCCGTCGACAACACAAACGGTTGCGGCGTGGCCTCTGCCGCACCCTCCGGCCACGTCAGCGTCGTCTTGTATCCCAGGGTCTGCGTCGCCTCTGCAAGTCTATCACAGGCGTCGCCCTGCTCAGCTTCGCCGTTCAACACCCACTCGGTGCGCGACAATCGGAATTCGTGAATTTTCAACGAGGCCGCTTCGGATTCGAAAATTAAACGATGCAGGGCAATGGTCAAGGAGGGCTCGACGGCATACGAAACGGGCTGAAACGCCGCCGCATCTGCCTTTAATGATGCACGTGCAATGGAAAGCGCTTGCTCGCCCTGCGCGGCGCCAACCGGCTGGTCGGTTGCGCGGGACACCAGCGCCATGAACTGCGTCCGTGCGCCATGGCGCGCCTGAGATGCCAAATGCAGGCCCCACCCGGCTTGGGCCCAGAGCAGCAGGCCGATGACGCCCATGACCATCGCCATACGGCTGTCCGCTTTCG
>JAPKCZ010000188.1 GCA_028822745.1 Kiritimatiellia bacterium
AAGCGACGTTGCCCTCTTCGATTTCGTCCAACGCCGTTTCCATCATCGCCGTGAACTTCACATCAAACAGTTCGTTCAAGGTTTCGACCAACAGATCGTTCACGCGACGCCCAAGTGCGGTGGACTGCAAGTTACGTCGATCCGCATCCACGTACGTGCGTTGCTGCAACGTACTGATGGTGGCGGCATAGGTACTCGGACGTCCCACGCCATTGCTTTCCAATTCACGAATCAACGAGGCTTGGCTGAAGCGTGGCGGCGGCTTGGTTTCCTTGCGGTCACTCAACCATTCTAGACAGATCAACGGTTCGCCTTCGTTTAGCGCGGGCAGATTCTGAAGTTCTTCGTCGCCATCTTTTTCGCCGCCTTTCGGTGGCTCCTTCTTGCGCGCCTCTTCAGCACCCGTCACGCGCATATAACCCGCAAACTTTATGTCGGACGACGTTGCCTGAAACAGATACGAACGATCCGTGTCCGCTCCTTTGACAGCTTCAATACGCGCTGTGCGCTGAATCAACACGGCAGGGGCCATCTGGCTGGCGATGAAACGCTGCCAAATGATGCGGTAGAGCTTCAATTCCGGCGCATCCACTTTGCCTTTCAGGCTTTCAGGTGTACGGTTCACATCCGTCGGGCGGATCGCTTCATGGGCTTCCTGCGCGCCGGAACGACTGCGATAGACATTCGGCTTTTCAGGCACAAAGTCCTTGCCGAATTTCTTCGTGATGTAGGCCGCGCAATCGGCCTGCGCATCTTTGGAAATGGAGAAGGAATCCGTACGCATGTAGGTAATGAGACCGACAGGGCCTTCGCCGAAATCCACACCTTCATAAAGCTTCTGCGCGAGGCCCATGGTGCGCTGTGGCGTGAACCCAGAATGCGTGGAACCTGCCTGTTGCAATGTACTGGTGATAAACGGCGGCGGCGCGCGACGCGTGACGTCCTTGGTCAGAATTTCCTTAACGGCCAGCTTACGTGAACCGAGGTCATCCAGAACAGCCTTGGCGTCTTCTTCGCTGTTGATGTTCAGTTTTTCATCGTCGATACGGACAAGTTTGATTCGGAACGGATCCAACGGCACAACAACCTTGCGGACGGTGGCACCCATGATCCAGTATGGTTCGGGCACGAATTTCTCGATTTCGGCATCGCGCTCGCAAACCAGACGCAGTGCGACGGATTGAACACGACCTGCGCTGAGGCCGCGTTGCAAACGACGCCAGAGCATCGGACTCACCTTATAACCGACGATACGATCCAGCACGCGGCGCGCCTGCTGCGCATCCACACGCTTCATATTGATGCTACCGGGCTCAGCGAAGGCGGCCTTAACGGCACGCGGTGTAATTTCGTTGTACTGAACGCGCTGGTAAACCTTATCCGGAAAATGCTCACGCAAGATTTCTTCGATATGCCATGCGATCGCTTCTCCTTCGCGATCCGGGTCGGGCGCCAACACAATGGTGTCACACCCCTTGGCATCTTTTTTCAGCTGCGTAATGAGCTTCTGCTTGCTCTTGGGAACAACGTATTTGGGCTCAAAATTATTTTCAAGGTCGACCCCGAGACTACGCTCGGGCAAATCGCGCACATGCCCAACCGAGGATGTGACCAAAAAGTCTTTCCCCAAAATACGATTGATCGTCTTGGCCTTGGCCGGTGATTCCACAATAACCAGTGTTTTACTCATTTACATAGCTCCTGAAGCCAATATTCCGCCTGAATCTCAGGTGGTACGTGCGAGTGCCACCATTTTTCCGGGCAACATGCGCACAACTTTTTTCATTTCTAGTGTAAGCAACAGCGTGCTGATACGGGCCGCATTCATGCCGGACATCCGAATCAACATATCCACGTGCTGCTCTTCGTTTTGTAGAAGCTCTACAATCGCGGATTCGTCGTCACCCAGGGCCGGAGCATTCCGGCGCGCATTGGGTGCATCTTCCATCCGCAAATTGAGAAACTCATACTCTTTTGAAATATCATCCACGCAAGTGACCATCGTGGCCCCATCACGCAACAAATCAAGACAGCCCCGCGACGCCGGTGCATCGATACGCCCCGGTACCGCAAAAACGCTGCGTCCCTGCTCATTCGCCTGACGCGCCGTGATCAACGCCCCACTCCCCCGACCAGCCTCAACCACGAGGACACCCATCGACATCCCACTAACAATACGGTTTCGCATCGGAAACGTCGTTTTATCCGGACGCCGTCCGAGGGGCAGTTCGCTTATCACGGCGCCTTGCCGTGCAATGGCCTGCGCCAAAGCAGCATTGCTAGCGGGGTACAGTGTGTCCAGCGCGCTACCAAGCACAGCAATCGTCCGGCCCTTTGCATCCAGAGCAGCCTGATGCGCCAGTGTGTCCACGCCCAGCGCCAACCCACTGATCACCGTGAACCGCATGCGTGCTAACTGGGCCGCAAACTGCGTCGCGACATCACGACCGTAATGCGTCGGCCCTCGTGTCCCCACAACCGCAATGGCTTGCGCGTCTCCTGCGGTGAGTTCACCTACTACATAGAGGGCCAGCGGAGGATCGTGAATCGTTTTGAGTGCCTCGGGATACTCAGGATCAAGCGCTGTCAGGATTCGGGCCCCTAACGCGTCGGCTTTGGAACATTCCGCCGCTGGGTCCAGCGTCTCGCGCTGCGTCATAATAGCGCGCGCGGTTTCGGGCCCGACACCCTTGACCGCAGTCAATGCATCCGCATCCGCGTCCATAATGGCCGCTGCGCTACCGAGGTGATGCATCAGCGATCGGACACATACAGGTCCGACTCGATCCATCATGTTCAATAAAATTAGCGCATTGCGTTCGTTCATATCATCTGCCAAGTAGCGCGTTAACGTGGGAACAAAAGATATCGTGATTAGCACACGATTTGGCATTGATCAAGCTATTGCGACAAGAGGAGGTTGCGAGAGGCGCATCTGCGTTTTGGTGCAAATCCCAAGGAAATACACCAGATGCATTGATATTTATGAACATTTCGTAATCGCAACCCCCCTCAGCGCCCTCCGAGACCCCCCGTGATTAATCCCTTTTCCCCTCGTCAACCCAGCACCCAGAACAGTGAACAGTGAACAGTGAACAGTGAACAGTAAACAGTGAACAGTGAACGACGAACAATGAACAGTCCCCCCCTTCGTGCCCTTCTTACCTTCGTGGTTAATCCCTTCTTCCCTCCTAAACCCCGCACCCCGCACCCAGCACGAAGCACGAAGCACCCAGCACAAAGCACAATTTTTGTGGGCAGATTTTGACATTTAGCGCCCAATCGGGCAGACTCGCCCGCCTGTATGTTGAAAGACGAGAAAACACTGATTGTCACCGCAGGCTCCCTGCTGATGCTGCTGATCATCCTGATCGGCGCCTTGGTCAACAGGGGTTGCCGCAAACACGAGGCAGCCGAGGAGGCTCTAGCGCCCGTCGTCCCCCCCGTTGTGGTCATTGCCGAAGACCCGAAACACCCGGCACGCCCAATTCCCCCGCGATTTAAGCGCGACACGCACATGCCCAACGGCGGCGAAGGCGACACGTCTGGATCCATCAATCTGGGCAGTTTTTCGGCCGGCCGCGATTTGGTCTTTATCGACGATGACCGTGTCTGGTGGGAAAGCGACAACGACAAAGACGACGACGAATGCGACCATTCCATGCATTTCAGCATGGAAACCCCCTTCCGGCGTCTGATCCAGCTGGTTACCGACCGCGGCGGCAAACTGAAAGTTCAGGACAGCTTCCGCGTCACCGGCGTACACAGCAGCAATTCCCTACACAAGGAAGGCCGCGGCCTCGATGTCACCTGCGACGAATTGGGCCTCGAAATGCTGGCACGTTTGTGTTGGGCAGCGGGATTCGACTGGGTGTACTATGAAGCGAGCTCACGTGGCGGCGCACATGTACACTGTTCCGTGAAGCGATAGACCGTCGACGATCTATCGAGCCATGTCAAAAGAGGACTCCAGCATGCCATTTTTCGTTGCGGCACAGCACTCATCATCCTTGCTTGCCTATGCACGCTCTGCGGCATCGCGCGAGCACAGACACCAACCAATGCCAATGCATTGACGTTTATCTACATCCACGGCTTTGGCGGCGAAAAATCGAACCCGCGCTTCTGTGAAAACTTGAATTCGTTTTTGGACGAACACAATCTGACCAATCGCGTGGTTAACATTGAATGGGATTCCGTCAAAATAGCTCCCCTCAAAGCCGGCGCCAGTTGGCTGGAGGCCGAAACACGTGCCGACGCCCTGGCTCTCGACGTCCGAACCACAGTCATGGATCGCTACGCATCCCGCCATCAACCCTACGTCTTGATTGGATTCAGGGCCATTGGGGTGACATCTTAACATTTAACAATTGAAAGAAATTCCTTGTGGTTTTCGCATCAAAATGACCGCAAGCCGAACAGTGGAAACAGCCCAACAAGATTCCTGCACGCTATTCGCGGGGCACGGCATCCGCCATCCTCACGAAAGCTTGAGGACCGCATTAGCAGTCTCTTAATAGGAAACCGATATGGCTGATGCGAAAATAGTTGGTAGTGCACCAATACTGCTAGTCAAAAATGTAGTGGCATCGGCAAATTACTATAGAGACAAAGTTGGTTTTAATTATGAGAGATTTTGGGGAGAACCTCCCGGTTTCTGCATACTTCATCGTGATGGGTTTCATCTCATGCTAAAGCAAGTAGAAGATTCAAAATATATAGTTCCACACTACAAAGCAGCGGAAAACATGTGGAATGTCTGTTTTTGGGTTAATGATGCAGATAAGCTTCATAGTGAGCTAAAAAGCTTAGGTGCGAAAATTGATTATGGTTTATGTGACCAACCCTATGGTTGTCGGGAGTTCGGGATTCAAGACCTGGATGGTTACGACATTGCTTTTGGCCAGGATGTTGGAGAAAGTGACTGCTAACAAACGCATGCAGTCGGACGCGGCAAAGCCGCGGTTGGCCAATAACGGATAATCTACTATGAGACTAGTCGAAACTATAATGGGGTTAATGCTCTTCACTATACCTGCAAGCGCCTCGGATAAACTGTCACCGCCCGACCCTCTCACGACCAGTGCGGGTAATAAGGTAACGACGCCCGCCCAGTGGCAGCAGACACGGCGTCCCGAGATCCTCGAGCTTTTCCGGACAAATGTCTACGGCCGTGCCCCGCTTGGTCGACCCAAAGCCCTTCGATTCGATGTCGTGGAAACAGACAAGAACGCCATGGGTGGCAAGGC
>JAPKCZ010000189.1 GCA_028822745.1 Kiritimatiellia bacterium
CCGCATGATCAACTCCCGTGTTCGGGTCCTGTTCTTGCTCGTGCTTTTTCTGTCGCTAACCATCGTGCTTGCCATCTTTGGCTTGGTGGTCGCGGCCGTCTTCCGAATGTACCCTTCGTCTATTTTCCCCTGCCTGATTCAGGTTCCGCTGGCGATTGCTATCGGTCTATGGTTGCACCGCAAGGGCTTGAATCTGCTGATCCCGTCCATCATTGCGCTGGTCCTTATGTACGCGAGTGTGCTCTACGGCGATGTTGGCCCACTAGGGGCCTTCAATGCCGCGCTGCAGGGGTGGACGATCATGGCTTGGGTCACGGCGCTGCTCGTGTACTCGTACGTCGCGTCTGTATTGCCCGTCTGGCTTTTGCTGCAACCGCGCGACTACATCAACAGCCTGCAGTTGATCTCTGCGCTCGGATTGATCGTGCTTGGGCTGGTGGTTGCCGCGTTCATGGGTGGCGCACCGATTGAGGGCGTGCGACCGAGCCTCGAGATCATCGCACCCATGGCCAGTTTTCATCCCGCAGATGCACCGCTGATCATTCCATTCCTGTTTATCACGATCGCCTGCGGCGCGATCAGCGGATTTCACTGCTTGGTGTCCTCGGGCACGTCAAGTAAGCAGATCAAATGCGAAAGTGATGCCCAGTTCATCGGATACGGAAGCATGCTGACCGAAGGTTTTCTGGCCACGCTCGTCATCCTAGCCTGCGTGGCTGGCTTGGGGCTTGGCATTCCTGGAGAAGGCGGCACCGTCCTCACGGGCACCGAGGCCTGGAGTGCGCGCTACGCCTCCTGGTCGACCGCCGCCGGCCTAGGGGCCAAGGTGGGTGCCTTCGTGGATGGTGCTGCGAACTTTCTCAAAGCCCTGGGCGTGCCCGCCAGTGCCGCGATTGCCCTGATGGGCGTTTTGGTAGCATCCTTTGCGGGCACCACCATGGACACGGCCTGCCGACTCCAACGTTATGTTGTGCAGGAACTCGCACGCGCCCTGCGACGCCGTGACGTATCCGGGAAGCCCGTCGCGAAACAGCCTCTCGACTTTCTGACCAATAAGCATGCCGCGACGCTCTTCGCGATTGTCACTGCAGGACTCTTGGCCGCGCTCCCCAAACCGGGCGCGGAATGGACCTTGGATACGGCCGGCACGGGTGGACTTATTCTGTGGCCCCTGTTTGGTGCGACAAATCAGCTGTTAAGCGGCCTTGCCTTTCTCGTGATTGCCTTCTGGCTGTGGCGTCGGGGAAAACCGGTCTGGATGTTCATCCTTCCCATGGTTCTCATGCTGATCATGCCGGCCTGGGCAATGATCTGGCAGATGTTTGTGCAGGCCGTGGGTTCCCAAAACTCCTGGCTGGCCGACGGCAAGTGGCTACTGATGGGCTTCGGCTTCGCGACACTCGCATTGGAAGCGTGGATGGTCACCGAAGCCGTGCTCATCTGGCCCAAGGTCCGATCCGTCATGGAAAAGCCTCTGCCGAACCTGCCTCGAAGCGGCGGCAGCGTCACATTCTAAGTGCAACGTCCGCGCAGAATATCTCATTGGGAGTCATGTCGTTCAATGACTTCCTTGGGCGATTGTTAAGTGACTGCATAACAGTGGTGACGTCTCTCTTACGTTTGAAGGGCGCGAAGACCACAAGACGGCCATACCGAAAAGTCTTCACATGCTCGTCATGCGTGGCGTTGCTGTTGGGACTGCGCACCGGATCTTGTATACGTTGACGCGAGGCGCCAGAACGGCTCTGAATATGCTTCGAATCATAAGACGGACTCCCTACGTCCCTAGCATAAGTGCAGGCGAACAACCCCCACATGAACTTTACTGCAAGTATCGCGACGTCAGCTGGTGGCGAAATACGGTGGCGACGTTGAGCCCAGATGCGTCCATTCAATCATTGCGCCTGTTCTCGAAGATGGAGTTTGAAGCGCTTCGTATGCGTCATTCAGGAATCAAGTCGCTCCGTGCGATAGAGACGCTTTTCCCCCGGCTCCTGGGTCGCTACAGCGTTTATATTCTAGCCGATATCGTAAAGCCGATACGTGACGACAAGGCGTAGCAAACAACCGAGGTCAGCCGAGCATCAGGCGGGCGTTTTCGCGGCGGGCTCCACGCGAACGGCGCAGGCCTTGTATGAGGGCTGGCGCGAGTGGGGATCGAAGGACGAATCGGTCAAGCGATTGGCATGCGGATGGTGCATCGAAATGAACACCTGCCCGGGTTGTACCGTGTAGGTGACCATCGTTTTCGCACGCATCTTGCCACGGCGCGAGGACACCACCACCCAATCTCCACGCTGGAGCTCTAGGCGCCGAGCGTCTTTAGGGTTGATCTCCACCAATGGGTCCGAGGGAGAGAGGGTTTGCAACACGGCCGATTTAGAGGTGCGTGTCCCGGTGTGCCATTCGGACACGCTGCCGCGTCCCGTGAGCAAGCAGAAGGGATAATCATCGTTAATCTTATCGAGAATTTGGCAGGGCTGGCCGAAGATGAATCGGGCTCGTTCGTCGGGATGATGAAAGCGACCGTCTTCGAATAGACGACGCTCGCTTGACTGTTCCTCGGCGCTGCCCGTGAAGGGCCACTGAATGCCCCCGGCCTTCTCAAGCATGTCGTAACCATCAATGCCTGAAAAATCGCACGGTTGTCCTGCCGACAAGGACGCTAGCTTCTGAAACACGGCTTCAGGATCCGTCCACGACGCAAACATCTCGGCACAGCCCCAGTACTCGGCAATCAGTTTACAAATCAGGAAATCGGACAATGCTTCACCCGGCGCTTTGGACACCTTGCTAACCCGACCGATGCGCCGCTCTGAATTAATAAAGGTGCCATCCTTCTCCCCCCACCCTGCCGCAGGCAACACGAGGTCCGCACAGACAGCCGTCTCGGTGGAGTGGTACATGTCCTGCACAACAAGGAAGTCCAGTTTCTCCAGCATGTCATTAAAATGGTGCTGGTTAATCCATGAATGGGCGCCGTTCGTGGCAATCACCCACAGCCCTTTGATTTTGCCCTGGCCGATGCCTTCGATGATCTTGTCGTAGGGCAGACTGTTGCGCTGCGGAATCGTGTCCGCCGGAATGTCGAGGATGCTGGCGACATGATCCCGGTGGGCCGGGTTTTCGAAATCGCGGCCCCCAAAAAGACAGGTCGTATTACTGAACATGCGCGACCCCATGGCGTTGCACTGACCGGTGATGGAGTTGGCCCCCGTGCCGGGGCGTCCGATATTTCCCGTCATGAGCGCTAGGCAGATAATCGCTTGCGCGGTCCGCGTGCCTTCGAAACTCTGATTCACCCCCATCGTCCACCAGAACGATACGCGCTTGCCTTCGTGTATCAGACGCGCGAAATCCCGCAGTTGCGGAACCGAGAGCCCCGTCTTCTGACTGACGTCTTCTTCTCGAAATTGAGCCACGTGACGTTTGAACGCATAGAACCCGGACGTGTGCCGGGCGACAAAACCCTCGTCCACCCAGCCCTGCCGAATCAGAATATGAGCAATCCCATACAGTAGCACCAAGTCCGATTTCGGTTGCAGAGCGAGGTGACGCGTTGCCGCCATGGCCGTCTCGGTACAGCGCGGATCCACCACAATGATTTCAGGGTTGTTCTTATTCATCATGATGCGTTCCCACATGATGGGGTGCGCGACGCATAGATTGCTCCCAACCAAAACAATCACATCGGATTCTTCAAAGTCTTTGTACGTGTACGGCGGCGCATCGAAGCCGAAGGATTGCTTGTAGGCCGCCACGGCCGTGGCCATGCACTGGCGGGTATTGCCATCCCCGTGAACCATGCCCATGCCGAATTTGGTTAAGGCACCCAAAAGCGCCATTTCTTCGGTAACGATCTGGCCGGTGCTCAGAAAGGCGACGGATTCAGGACCATGCTTTTCCTGGGTCTGTTTAAAGCGTTGGCAGAACGTCTCGAGAGCGGTCTCCCATGTCACCGGGTTCAGCTTTCCGTGGCTGTCGCGCAAGAGCGGCGTTGTCGCGCGATCGGACGCACGCAAAGGTGCCAGCGCTTCCCATCCCTTGGGGCATGCCATACCCAAATTCACGGGATAGTCTTTTGATGGCGTCACATTGATCGCCTGACCCTGCTTCATGTGCACGTTCAACGAACATCCGGTGGAGCAGAATCCGCACACGGTCTGTGTCGTTGCGTCAGGTTGCAAACGCACCGGCACTTTTCCCAAGCCAAACTTGCCGGGGGCCAACAGTAGGTCACGGGTCAGAGGCCCGTCCGTTTGGACCATGACGGATTTCACTTTCTGAGCGATCTTCTGTGTCGTCTTGCCGATCATACAACAGGCCCTCCGGGCATGCGTGGAGCCACGCTGGTTACAAAAAACAGATGCCGTTCCAGAAGTTCACCCAGCACCAAAAAGAGAAAACTGACCAACGGTATAGCCACCAACATCCAGGTCGAGATCATGGTCGCGCCAGACAGGGCCAAGACCGGCAGCAGTACACCCCCTATCAAACCCAAGCCGTAGCGCAGCACAGTCACCCCGCGCAGTTCGCGCACAGACAGAACCGCCGCGCGGCGTGCAGGTGAATGCAGCTTGTCCTTTAAGTGAGCAAGTGACGTCACTTCGTAGAGCAATTTGAGAGACGCCAATGCGGCCACCGTCAGACACATCGTGCGCCCCGCGGAAACGAAAAACGTCTCAAGGGCCTCGTGACTGGTCCAGCCTAGATGGATCGAAGACGCCGCCCAAATCAAGGCCAGCCCCAACACGAGCATCGTCATGAAAAACTTAAAGCCCACCGTGGGCGTGCCCCACAAAGGGCGTTGCGTGACGCCATACACCATAACCGAACAAAACACGCCCACCACGCCCGACAAGGCCACCGCCAGCGACAGCACAGGTCGCAGGTCGCGTAGCGCCTCAAGAGGCCCCATCAACCACGGGACTGAGGCCGGATTCACAAAGCTGGCCGCAAACAACATGGCCACCCCGGCATAAAGGCCAAAGACGATAATCTCGCGACTCAACCACGAGGTCTTCAACCCCAGAACCGCCCTAAACGCATAGAGAGGCCGGCCGAGATGCAACACGCTGGCGCCAAGGGCCAGCACCCCTAACATGAACGCGCCCCCGGCATAGAGGCCACCCCCAATCATGTCAGTGCCTTTGAACAAGACACGAATGATGAAGTCCCACAGGAACGTGCCCACCGAAAGTTGCGTCAGCACCAACATGATCACCACCCTCGCCAGCG
>JAPKCZ010000190.1 GCA_028822745.1 Kiritimatiellia bacterium
CCGCAGCACTGGTGCCGATAAAGCGGCGCCGTGTCATTTTTGGTGTTGTCATTGAAATTTCCTTTTTCGGTTGCCCGTCGACCTTCTGTGTCGGTCAAGCGATACGTCCAAATAGCCTGCCCCACATCTCTGATACATGCAATCAAGAACATGTAGAGGTGTTTGCTGTGGGGCCATCGAAGCGAGGCACGAGCGGAGATTGTCTTGTGGCTCGTGCCGAAACGGATGCGGAATCAATAGAATCTGTTGTTTGAGCGGGAGCTTTTGTATCGTCGTCGTGGATTTCGAATAGAAAACATCGAGATAATGTTGAGGTGTACGTTGGGAAGCTCATTTAAAATCGCGGGTCTTGGCGAGGCGCTCTGGGACGCCTTCCCGGAAGGGGAGAAGTTCGGGGGAGCACCTGCCAATTTTGCATGTCATTGTCGCTCGCTTGGTGCGGATGCGTTTATGGTCAGCAGTTTGGGCTGTGACGCGCGTGGCCAAACGGCGCGTGCCTTTTTGGATGCGTATGGCGTGGATACCACCTGCCTGGTTGAAGACCCCGAGCATGAGACAGGCGTTGTGCTGGTCACGCTCGACGTCGATGGCAAGCCGGACTACGAGATCAAGCAGCACGTTGCCTGGGACCACATTCCGTGGACGGACGCGATGGCTCAGGCGGCTCCGCAGTTGGATGCCGTTTGCTTCGGGTCGCTCGCGCAGCGTAGTGATGTGTCACGCGCGACGATCGCGCGTTTCCTTGGGGCAACACCGACCGACTGTTTACGCGTGTTTGACGTCAATCTTCGCCAAGCGTATTACGACGATGCCATTTTGCAGGCGTCGCTGACCATGGCGAGCGCGTTGAAGCTGAGTGATGAAGAATTGCCTGTCGTGGCACAACTCGTGGGCGCAGACGGTGACGATGCTGAAAAAGTGGACGTCATTATGAAGGCGTTTGATCTGCGTTTGGTGGTGTTGACGCTGGGGGGCAAGGGCGCCCTGATGGTGACGCCGGATGAATCCAGCTTCGCAACGCCGCCCGCTATTAACGTCGTCAATACCGTAGGGGCCGGCGATGCATTGACCGCCGCTGCGGTAACAGGCTTTCTGGGCGGACTGCCGTTGGATGTGATTAATGCCAAGGCCAATCAATTGGCCAGCTATGTGTGTACGCAGGATGGTGCTGTGCCGCCCCTGCCGGATGCAACTTCTGCGTGACATCAGCTTCCACATGCATAAATATGTGAGTTTATTCGACATTTGAACCCAATGATGAGAGAAGCACAAAGGATGAGTAACATGAAAATTCCTAGCCGGTCGGTTGCCGAACTCGGTGTCGTGCCGACGCATTTAGGTTTTGTCGGTGGGGCTGTTCCTGACGATGAAGGCCGCCTGCCGCGCAACGCAGAGGGTGAAATCGTTGCCGCCGCGGGTATGCGCGATCTGGCCAAAGACAGCGTCGTGCGCCAGGACGCTGTCATGCTGCCCATGTTCTTCGGGACGAATGAAGGCGATGTGGCGGAGATGATCGATGCGATGAAAGCGCTCGACCTGGACGTGCATCTCGTCCTGATGGTTGGCGGTGTTGATCCCATGTCGCCCGAGGATGAAGACGGCGTCTTGGCCGTGTTGCTGGAAGGGTTGGGTACCGCCAAAAAGCACGGCGTGAAGCATGTGTCATCCACATCGGTCGAAGAATGGATGAAGCCTGGTGCCCAACCACGCACGGGAGCCGATCTGGATGCAGCCGTGAAACAGAACATCGCCGTTCACGCACGTGCCTACCGGGAAGCCGGCCTGGCAGAGTCTTGTGTGGAATCCTGGAGCATCGAATTTTTGCGCCCCGGTGAATTCCAGACCTTCACCAGCTTGGCCCGCTTGCAGCCTGTCATCAAGGGGCTCAACGACGAACTGGGTGAACCCTTCTTTAAGATTCTGGTCGACGCAGCGCATTGCGGTGATTCCGATCTGAACATCCTCGAGAACGAGGCGCTTATCGCCGAATTGGCAGCAAGCGACCATCTCGGTGTGTTTCATTGTTCAGCCAAAACAACGCGTGGTTGCCTGACGACGGATGATGGCTGGATCGGTGCGCTGCTAACGGCGGCGGCAAAGACGGGCAAGCTGAAGCATGTGTTTGTCGAAATTTTCCGCCACGACGATCCCGCGCTGGCCGGATTACGCGAGTTGGATTCAGGGCATGGCGTAGATACGGTTGGCGAACGCGGCTATCATCAGGCCACGGTGGATGCCCTTAAAGATGTGGCCCTGCGTCTCAACAATCTAGTTGTCCGCGGCATGTTGGCCCCGCGCGCCTAGATGGCGCAGCGTGGGTGAGTAGGCCAGGCCTGCGCCTATTTGTGTAGGCGTAGCAGCTTGGTTGTGCGGCCGGTGCGGTTCCAGTCCTGCACGTAGAGGTTGCCGTCGGCGTCGAATCCGCATCCGTGAGGTGCGGTGAAGATGCCACCCTTCCACTGATCGACTGGGACACCGAAGTTGGCCCAGTGCCCGCGGTTCTCATTGTCGCCAAGGCGGGCGATGAGCTTGTTGTCTTTGTCCAAGATGACAACGCGCGCTTCAAGCTCGGCGACGGCCAATGTGTCCTTGTAAATCGAGAACGAGCATGGGCGGCGCAGGCCGGTGATCAACACTTTTTTGAAGTTCAGATCCAGGTCGTAGGCAACGACGCGGCGGTTTTCACGGTCAGCCACGAGTAGCTGCGGTTCATCTGGGTTACGCGTATCATAGATGAGGCCATGGCAGGTTTTGAATTGGCCGTCTTCGCCAGCGCCGCGTACGCCGATGACCTTGACGGGCTTCTGGTCGCTGTCGAACTTGACGATGCGCTGCGTGCCGTAGCCATCTGCTGCATAAATGGATCCATCCGGTGCCACGGCCACAGCCGTCACGTTTTTGAATGTGTATTCCGGAGGCTGCGCCCTCAGGTCAATGGTCCAAACCTTGGTGCCGTCCATTTTTAGTTTAACGATCTGGCGGCCAGACGAAGCGCCATAAATGAATTCTTCGTCTTTTTCCTTCACGATCGTGAGGCCGTGGATTTTGAGGCGAGGTTCACCGATCGCTTTGATAAATTTTCCGTCGGCGTCATATACGAGAATTGAGTTTTCCGTATCCGTGCAGACGTAAACCAAATTTTGTGAATCGACAACGATGGATCCGTGCGTGCTGCCGGGGAAGGGGGCGTCCGTGCGAGCACCCCAGCCAGGCACGGTCACAAAACAGATGTCGCCTTCGCCAACCAGAGCTGGGCTGTCAATGCCCGCAGGTGCTGCGCCCGGATGGTCATGTGACGCTTTCGCGTCGTCGACGCAGTGCGCTGAGACCCATGAGGTGGTCAATACGAGTGCGAAAATAGCGCCCAGTAGTCGTGTCATCTTATTACTCCGTGATGCTTGCTTTATCTTATAAATCCGCGGACGATTTCGAGTTGGAAAACTACCGTTGAATGCGCTGTGTAGGCAAGGCTTGTGTGCACAAGTAATGAAGTTTTTGCTCTGATTGCCCTTGCGCATGCAGAATGCGTGCACATAGGATATCCGTATCAATATCTGTGTAAAAGGCTTGCTATGAAATGTTTTGAGAATAATAAGGTGGTGCTTTGGGTGGTCGGGCTAGCAACCGTTTCGTTGGTCGGTGCGGCCGTTTGGGTCAGTTACTTCGAGACGCCAGAGCTCAACGGGCTCATGGAGGTCGGCGGGAACCTGCATCCGCTTTTCCTGCACCTACCTATTGGTATTTATGCATTTGTCCTGTTTACCGCTTTTATTGCACCGCTGCTGAAACGCGAGAAAGCGGACGACGCCATTGTGCGGCAATCGTTGGGGCTGACCGCTTTGACGGCATATGCCGCGGCCATGTTTGGGCTCCTGCTCTACATGCAGGGGGATTATTCCGGCGATCTGATTGAAGACCATCTGCGCTGGGGCGTTGTCGTCGCCGTCGTCTGCCTGCTGTTGTATGCCATCGTCAGCTGCATGCCGGGTCGGCTCGTCATCCATCGCATTCTCTTGATTGTGGGCGCGGTGAGTATGAGTCTGGCCGGACATTACGGAGGGATCATCACGCACGGCGACCCGCTAGCACCATTGCAGGTCGAAGAAATCGATGTGCCCGAGGCACCGGCTAAAATTTTCGTTTACGAAGATGTGGTGACACGCATTTTCAAAGACAAGTGCTACCGTTGTCATTCGGAGGATACCAAGCAGAAGGGCGAGCTACTGCTGGATACGTTTGAAAACATCATGGCTGGCAGCGAAAACGGTGATGTGATTGTGCCGGGCTCTCTTGCCGACAGCCCGCTAAGCGACGGCCTGCATTTGCCGCTCGATGATGATTACCATATGCCACCGGAAGGCAAGCCGCAGATGGACCCACAAGCCATCGTACTTGTCGATGCCTGGATTGCTGCTGGTGCCAATCAGAAACAGCTGCTTGCCGAAACCGGCTGGGACGCGGAGCTCATTCAGTGGGCCATCGATTATCTACTCACACCTGAAGCGGTGCAAGAAGCGCCTGAAGTGGCCGAGGACGCACCTGAAGCAGACGCCGAAGCGGTCACCCCGTAAGTCTGAAGCCCCACGGAGCCGTAACGCTCCGTCCCGGTGGTCTACTCGGCGCGTTCAAAGAAGAGCATGTGCTGCCAGGGTAGCTCGTCGAAAGAGCGTGCCAGTTTGAAGCCATTTGCGTTGAGCTCTTTTACGACCTGCTTTTTGCTCATTTTGTGATCGATCTTGATTGGAATTTCTGGATCTTCAGTACGGAACTCGACCAGCACAATTTGGCCCCCGGGGGCAAGGGCGTCGCGCATCGCAGCCAGCATTTGCGGCGGGTGCGAAAATTCGTGGTAGGCGTCCACCAGTAGAATGCGATCCACTTTGCCGGAAGGGAGTTCGGGTGAGGTGAGCGTGCCGGAAACGGTCTCGATGTTGGTGATGTTTTCTGCGGCCGCGCGCGTTTTGAGGAAGTCCAGCATTTCGGGCTGAATATCGGACCCAATGACCTTGCCGCCAGGCGCGACGGATTGCGCCATGGGAAGGGCGTGGTATCCATTGCCGCAGCCAACGTCGGCCACGACCATGCCCGGCTTGAGGCGTAATTCTTTAAGCATGACACTCGTCGCTTCTTCGCGCTCGCGTTCCGTACGTGTGAGCCAATCGGCCGCTTTCCAGTG
>JAPKCZ010000191.1 GCA_028822745.1 Kiritimatiellia bacterium
GTGGTGGAAGTGCGCACGGCGGGGCCGCTGGACAACGCGATGACAAAGGCTGCAAACCATTGAGATTGAACCCGACAACAGCTGGTGCTTTTGCGGCACTGCTGTTGTGCAGTTTGAGCGCGCGCGGGGAGACATCCTCGCCCAATGTGTCGACGCTCGCGTCAAATATGGTTGTGTTACCGCCGGGGGTGTATGAGCCGCTGTTCAAGACCGAAGGCACGCAAACGGTGCAGCGCTTTCAGATGGATGTTCACCCGGTCACCAATGAGCAGTTTCTACGCTTTGTGCGCGAAAACCCAAAGTGGCGCCGTTCGCAGGTGAAGCCGATTTTCGCGGACGGTAGCTATTTGGACTATTGGGCTGGTCTGGGAGTGGGTTTCTGATTTTAATACAGCGCTGGTGACCGGAGAATCGCGTGGGGATACCGCGCTTGAGCGCAATCTATTTTGCGGTAGCGGATCGGTGGGCGCGGCCGACTTTTCGGACTACGCTGCGTTCATGCGTTATGCATATCGCAGTAGCCTCTCGGCAACCTATACATTGAAAAATCTGGGCTTTCGTTGTGCAGCGAACGCACCGCTATTGGAGACTGTGCCATGAGAACATACCTTTGCCTTGCCGCACTCGCCCTGCCACTGGTCTCCCTAGGGGCGGACCATTGCTGTAAAGTCACCAATGCCCCGCCAGCCAGCAAGGCTGCCCTCCCGGCGCCATTGCCTGACCATTCGCTCTTTCACCTTGAGGGCAATTGGACGACACAAGGCGGCGACGCTGTGGCGTAAAGCCATTTCACGGGAAAGCCTACCTTGATCACGATGTTTTTCGCCTCCTGCGCGGTCGCCTGCCCAATCTTGGTCGAGGATATTCGAGGTGTGCAAAAGGAGTTTACTGAAGACCAGCGCGATCAGCTTAACATTGTCATGCTGTCCTTCGATACGGAGCGCGACACGCCCGCAGCACTGGCGGCCTTTGCGAAGGCGCGTTCGCTGTCCTGCCCGCCGTGGACGCTGATGCATGGCGATGCGGACGTGGTGTTGGAAACAGCGGCCTAGCTGAAGGTTCGTTACCGTAAAGATGATCAGGGCAATTTCGCACACTCCAATATCATGACGCTGCTAAATGCTGAGGGTGAAATAGTCTATCAACTCGATGGCCTGCGCGCCGATCCGGCGCCCCTGTTAAAGGCCATAAATGGTCTGTCTGAAAAGTAGACGCGTGTTCCCGCGCCGTCGCCCGATATCCCGTGTAAATATCTGATCCTTTGCTCCTGCGCCATTTCTCGCCAAAAATGTCACGATGGGATATCCGCGGACAAATTTGTAACAACGCTTCACTGGAAAACATTTTTGTAAAATCTTTTTCGCAAGAGATTCGCCCTCCCGAAGCATGCGTTGTGGCGCACAACTTGTTGTCATTAAGTAGGTTGAGGGATTTTTTTCTGACGTGCGAGTGTCGCTCTTGCCAATTCATAAAAGAACTTGGCCCCAATCATGCTAAATAACCTTTCTTCAGTGAATATTAACGACTTGGGATGAGAGAAGAAGAGCGATGAGCGACAAAGCCACCCGAATTGAACTGTTTAGCCTGAAGACGATACAGATGCGGACCTTCCACATGACGTGGTTCGCATTCTTTCTGTGTTTCTTCGCCTGGTTTGGCATTGCCCCCTTGATGAAGGTGGTCCGGGACGAGTTGGGGCTGACGCAAGCTCAGATCGGTAACTGCATCATCGCGTCGGTTTCGATCACCGTGGTGGCACGGCTCGTGGTCGGCTGGCTGTGTGATCGTATCGGCCCACGCCTGTCGTATACGTGGCTGCTCGTTCTCGGATCCATCCCGGTCATGGGTATCGGTTTTGCGCAGAGCTATGAATCGTTCCTGCTCTTTCGTCTCGCCATCGGCGTGATCGGCGCCTCTTTCGTCATCACGCAGTACCATACGTCGGTCATGTTCGCGCCCAACGTTGTGGGCACAGCCAATGCCACTACGGCCGGATGGGGCAATTTTGGTGCAGGCGTGACGCAACTGATTATGCCGATCATTTTCACCACGCTCGTGTCATTGGGGGTCAATCAGTTCTGGGGCTGGCGTGCCTCGATGGTGGTGGCCGGACTGACCTGCTTTCTGACGGCAATTGCCTATTACAAATTTACACAGGATACCCCGGAGGGCAATTTCAAGGAACTTCGTGCTGCGGGGCAATTGCCGAGTCGCAAGGCGGTCAAAGGAACGTTCGTGGAAGCGTGCAAGGATTACCGTGTCTGGGCGCTGTTCCTGATTTATGGCGCCTGTTTCGGCGTGGAATTGACCATCAACAATGTCGCCGCCTTGTATTTCGCTGACTATTTCGAACTCGGATTAACGACGGCAGGCATTGTCGCGGCCGTGTTCGGTCTCATGAATATTTTTGCGCGAACGCTGGGGGGATTTGTGAGCGACCGTTTTGGCGCCAAATGGGGCCTGCGGGGGCGAGCCCGCTGGTTGTTTATCGCGCTCTTTGCGGAAGGCCTTTTCCTGATTAACTTTTCACGCATGGATATGCTTCCGGCGGCCATCGTGGCGTTGTTGTGCTTCAGCGTTTGTGTGCAAATGTCCTCGGGGGCCACGTTTTCGGTGGTTCCATTTATCAATAAACGTGCCCTGGGCTCTGTTGCCGGCATCGTCGGGGCCGGTGGCAATGTGGGCGCGGTTATGGCGGGCTTCTTGTTCAAAGGTGGCATGGCCTGGCCCGACGCCTTGCTTTGCATCGGTGTTGTGGTGTTGTGCGTGTCTTTCGTCGCCTTTGCGGTGCGATTTTCGGAGGCCTCAGAAAAGGACGCCGCCGCAGACCTTGAACGAATTCTCTCGTCGCCGCGCGCAGCGGCATAGTGCCGCGACGATATAACGAAAGCCTAGTATGATTTCTACAGATTCAAACGCCTCATCTCGGAAGACGATCGTCGTCATCGGGCATGGTATGGTGGGCCACCGCTTCTGCGAAAAGTTAGTGGCGTATGACCTAGACAAACGCTACCGCATCGTCACCTTTTGTGAAGAGCCGCGAGCCGCTTATGATCGCGTTGGCCTGACGAGCTTCTTCGCGCATCGCGACGCCGAGCAATTGATGCTGGCGCGCATGGATTGGTATCGCGAGCAGGGCATCGAACTGCATGTCGGTGATCGTGCAACCCGCATTGATCGCGACGCGCAGGTGGTGCACTCGGAACAGGGCTGCGCCATCCCATATGACGAAATCGTGCTGGCCACCGGGTCGTATCCTTTTGTGCCGCCGATGGAAGGCACTGGCAAGTTAGGCGTGTTCGTCTACCGCACCATCGAGGACCTCGAGCGCATCATCGAGAGTTCAAAAAAAGCTAAATCCGCGGCTGTGCTGGGCGGCGGGTTGTTGGGGCTCGAAGCGGCCAAAGCCACGTATGACCTTGGGATGACGACGCACGTGGTCGAGTTCGCCCAACGCCTTATGCCGCGACAGGTGGACGACGCCGGGTCACGTATTCTCGTCAAACAGATTGAATCGATGGGTGTCGAGGTGCATCTCAATCGACAGACGCAATCCATTCTGGGAAATGGGCGCGTGACCGGCCTGTCCTTCGCTGACGGCGAGTCGCTCGATGTGGATATGGTTGTAATTTCGGCCGGGATTCGACCGCGTGATGAACTGGCGCGTGAGAGCGGCATCGCGGTCGGCGAGCGTGGCGGCATTGTTGTGGATGATGCCTTGCAGACCTCTGATCCATGCATTTTTGCCATCGGTGAAGTCGCTTTGCATCAGAGCATGATCTATGGGCTCGTGGCGCCCGGTTATGAGATGGCAGACATCCTCGCCTCAAATCTGTGCGGCAAGGATTTGGTTTTCCAGGGCGCAGACCTTTCTGCCAAATTGAAACTGATGGGCGTCGATGTTGCCAGTTTCGGGGATAACGCGGCCGAAGGGGACGACGTCCAGCCCTTGATTTTTGAGGACCCGTTTGCGGGTATCTACAAGAAACTCCTGCTTTCAAAAGACGGCAAACGCCTGCTGGGCGGTGTGCTGGTGGGCGATGCCTCCGAGTACAGTACCTTGGCATCGATTTGCAAGAGCGGTGCTGATCTCCCTGTGGCCCCTGGGGCGCTGATCGCGGCCGGTGGCGGTGCCGCACTGGGGGCGGATGCGCTTTCTGACGATGCCCAGGTGTGTTCATGCAATGCCGTGACCAAAGGGCAGATCTGCGAGGCGATTCAGGGCGACGGATTGCGTTCTGCCGATGACGTCAAGACCTGCACACAGGCAGGGGCGGGCTGTGGCGGTTGTATGCCGCTGGTGACCGACATCTTTAACGCCGAAATGGAAAAGGCTGGGGTCACGCTGGTCAATCACGTCTGTGAACATTTTTCGTTCTCACGTCAGGAGCTGTTTGAGATCATCAAGATCAAGCAGTACAAGTCCTTTCCCGAGGTCTTGCGACGTGAAGGGACGGGGCATGGCTGTGAGCTTTGCAAACCCACGGTGGCGTCGATCCTAGCCAGCCTGTGGAATGACCCCATCGTTGAACACGATACCATTCAGGATTCCAATGACCGTTTCCTGGCCAACATTCAGCGCACCGGATTGTACTCGGTGGTGCCGCGTGTGCCCGGCGGCGAAATTACGCCCGACAAACTAATCGTGCTGGGAGAGGTGGCGAAGAAATACGACCTCTACACGAAGATCACCGGCGGCCAGCGGGTCGATCTCTTCGGCGCCCGTGTCGAACAGTTGCCGGACATCTGGGAGGAACTGATCAACGCCGGATTCGAGAGCGGGCATGCCTACGGTAAAGCGTTGCGTACGGTTAAAAGTTGTGTGGGTACGACCTGGTGTCGGTTTGGGGTGCAGGACGCTGTCGGTTTTGCCATTCGAGTCGAAGAGCGCTACCGCGGCATCCGCTCGCCGCACAAGCTCAAGGGCGGCGTGTCGGGCTGTACGCGTGAGTGTGCCGAGGCGCAATCCAAGGACTTTGGGTTGATCGCGACAGAGAAGGGGTGGAATCTGTTTGTCTGTGGGAACGGTGGTCGAAAGCCGCGTCATGCCGATCTCTTCGCCACCGATTTGGATGAAGAAACCGTCATTCGCTATATCGACCGCTTCTTGATGTATTACATCCATACGGCGGACAAATTGACGCGCACCTCGGT
>JAPKCZ010000192.1 GCA_028822745.1 Kiritimatiellia bacterium
CTCTTGTGAAATAAGTACGCAGGGCAGAGCCACTAAGCTCAGTACGTAAATTGCCCATGCAAGTCTTCTATGTAGCAACATCAGCAAGAATCTCCTGGATTTCCAAAGGGGAAATAAGGCAGGGAACGACAACTACTCACAGTCGCCTTTAATCTCCATGTCTTTTTCGTCATTAGCCCCCCAAATTACTATTTTTCGGCTTTCTGTGTCAATGCTTTTAACAGTGTAGGTGCGTCCAAGCAGCTCGAATTTGTCGCCTACCTCTGTAACGGAATACGTTTTATCGCCTTCACTGAATCGTATGGTGACTTCATGCTCGACGTGATCACGAGCGCTACCCATCGTCAATTCAATGAGCTGCTTGCCCTTTTGCAACGTGAGGATTGATGTGTCGATTTTGCGTGGAATTCCGTTAATAACCTTTTTCTCGATGACTTGCTTGAATTTGACAATTCTGAACTTACCAGCGTTTTCGCCAACGTATTCACCCAATTTCTTAAAATAGGTTTGACCGCCACGCCGTGAATTGACGGCATAGATAAATTTCCCGCCCGCTCCGGTTTTGGAGTAGGACTTAAACAATAAACTAAACGGTTTTGTTTTAACGTCTGCAATGCAAAGCTTTATGGCAATCGGTGGATAGTCTGTATTATCCTTGGGATTCGTGCTCCGCCCTATCAATTCGCGCGCATTAAACTCTTCAAGATTTGTAAAAAAGTCCGAATCCGAATCCAGGCCGGCATCAGCAGGATCCTTGGGGTCGAGCCCGTACGTCAACTCCCACGTGTCGCTCATACCATCTTCATCGAAGTCTTCAGGCGGTGGGAGCGAGTTCGTGGGTTGATGCGTGCCACAATAGTCACAAGTGTTTACAGCGAAAGCAATGGGGAAACGACATTCTGTGCACCAAACACGTTCCTCCGGCAGAAATACAGTGTTTGAATAGGCCGGAATTTGATTGGGTAGGTTCAAATCCGCCAAAGCAGCTTCATAAATCGTGATTTCAACATCAGGTGCCGTTGGGTGCGGAATCGCGATTTGTCGAATTTTATTCGAAAAATCGCGTTCTAACTCATCCATGGTCGCCGTTTTGTAGCCCACAAAAATGACAGAGCCAATGAGCGCTGAAAATGCAAGAACCGCAACGACCTTGTCGTAGTAGGTTTTGACAACTGTTCCTATGCGTCCCACGCCTTTCATTCCGTTTTCACCTCCACGAACTGAAAGACGTTCAATTCCATCGAAATTTCCATAGGAACTTCATGACCATGACCGCTAACGATTCGGCGATAACGCGACGGAAATAGACGCCCTTGGTCGTCCACTTCGACCTCTTGCTCCTCGGGGTCCAAGGGCGCTTCCTCGGAGCCGAGCGACGTCTTTCCAGCTTCAGGAATCAGGTCTTCATGAACATCAGCTTGCGGTTTCGTATACTGAATGGTACCGACCGACATGAACAGTTGGTTGGATGCAATTCGGTTCATCACGTCGAAAAAGGCATCTTCAGTTGCTGAAAATTCAAATTTGAAGCGTAACTTTCCATATAAGTCACCTTCCTTGAGCTCGCCCGCACTGGAATTTGCGCCCGTCAATGCCATTTCTTTGCGTGACCCCTCAAAGACCTCCCTTGTAATCCCTTTTAAATGCGTAATGTGCGCGTCAAACAGAATGCCACAGACACGGTCAACGACCGCCAGCTGTTTCGCCAACCTAGACACGTGCCCGGGCTGCGGAAGCTCGCTGCCCTCGGTGAGGTAGCGGCTGAAACCAAAAAAGAAATTTTCAGAAACGACGCCGGCACCACCTGTGCGGGTCAATTGCGTGACCGTCCGACCTAATAGCCGCCTGAATTTAGACGGCGTACGCATATCAAGATTCAGCTGACCTTCCGCCGCCGTGCTCGACAGAGTTTTTAGCCAGGAACGTAGCACTTCACCATTTTTTAGTTCAATCTGAACATTTTCTTCACTAGGAAACGGATCGCCCGACGACAAGGCCTCGAGCCGAACCTGCTTCGCCTTCGTGCTCTGTTCGACCTTTTTAAGCTTTGAATGACTCAGGAACAGCAGCACGGCGCAGCCGACGATCAATGCGCCCGCTACCGAGGCGCCAATCATGAAAATAAGTTGTGTTTTGTTTTTCATGATCATCAGCGCGCCGTCATCGGTTTTTCGAGATGAACGTTTAACGTAAACTCGCGCAACCAGCCATTTTGCATGCGCTGCGTTTTGAGCTTCGTTTCATCGGAAAAGAAAAGAGAGGCCCGCAAGCGGTCGCGAAAAACTTCAGCTGTCGTCTGATCCGCTGAATCGTAGGCTTTCAGAGAGTCCTCGAAGCCGGACGCCTTGAGCTCAAAGGACGCAAAAGGCTTCGCTTGCGATAATTTTGGTGTAATTCGCGTGACCCACATGCCCGGCAGCAAGCTATCGTGAACCGACGTAACCATCTCCAGCCAAAGCGTTTTGCTTTCAATCAGATTCGTTAGGTCGTTGACTTTGGCGCTGACCGCAGCGTTCTGATTGCGCACCGCGTGGAGTTTGTTCGCCGTGTCCTCGGTGCTTTTGACGCGTTCGGAAATCTCGCTTAACTGTTTCTGCCGTAAATCAATGGTGCGCGACTCGAGGCACCACAAGGCGATCAACGCTCCCAGAACGACAAGCACCGAACCAGCAAAATACGGAAGCCGGCCACGAAAGGTTTTTAATGCCACCAGATCAGGGGGCATTAGATTGATTTT
This sequence comes from Kiritimatiellia bacterium, assembly GCA_028822745.1. Taxonomy (GTDB): domain Bacteria; phylum Verrucomicrobiota; class Kiritimatiellia; order UBA8416; family JAIOPI01; genus JAPKCZ01. The sequence goes on from JAPKCZ010000192.1 coordinate 2,738, forward strand.
CATTCGGCAGAACGGCGTGTTTCGAAGGGCCAGACCCACAACTTCACCGAGCAAATGAATATCCTCTTCAACACCCTGTACATTCGGACCTACGTTTACGCTCGTAAACGGATTCAGATATTCAACAGGTACGCCCAACTTTTCTTCGAAAAAGGTGTCCGTGTTCTCCATAACGGAGCTGCCACCTGACAAAAGCACGCGATCTGGCGGGTTCCCGCCCTGCTGCGAACGGTAAAAATTGATCGATCGGTTTACTTCGGCGTGAAGGCGCGTAACGACATTGCGTACGATTTTAGATATACGGGCGGCCGTTTCGTCGTCGGGGCCTTCATAAACGCCGCCCAAGCCAACGCGCGCATGCTCTTTCTTGAGCACTTCGGCCTCGGCGAACGGTATGTCGAACTGTTTCGCTATTTCGAGCGTGATGGTGTTGCCCGAAACAGGCACACTGCGACTGAAAACACGATCTTGCTCAACAAAAACAAGATTTGAGGACCGAGCCCCAAAATCCAGAATCATCGTGCATCCCTCGTCGTTACCGTAATTGTAACAAGCTGCATTATACAGCGCAAGCGGCGCTGCATCAACGACTTCTGGCTCCAATCGTGCCGCGCCAACGCTGTGCGTCAGCGCGGTGACGTTGTCGATTTTCGCCGCCACGAGCATGACATTGGTCTCATCCGTATCTGAGCCCCCAAGCAATTGGTAGTCCCAAACAACTTCATTGATAGGAAAAGGAACGTTCTGCTCGGCTTCGTACTGAATAATCTGACGCAGTTTGTCGCGCGCCACAGGCGGCAGCTTCACGAAACGGGGAAAAACAGTCTGTCCCGAAATGGTCATCAGTAGGGGCGCGGGACGGATGCCGTGCTCGCGCATGACATCACGAAGCGTGGACGCAATGATGGCAGAGGAGTGCTGGTCGCGATCGGGATCAATTTCAAGATGCCCAATGCCATAGTTCAGCATGATGGGCCCTGACCCCTTTTCGGTCAGGAATTCGGCCACCACGACCTTGCTTGCGCCGACATCTACGGCAAGAATGCGCCTAGGTTTCGCCACTATCGGATAACCTCGTGCGTATCCGTATTAACAAGCTCGAACGGCGTACTCGCGCGATCCAGGAGATAGCCGTCGCGTACCGTGACAAAATCGCTTTGCAGGACAGCGTCGTTCTTGTACCAGTCCGCTTTGACCTGATTACGCATCGACGGGTCCAATTCATCCACTTGGTCAACAACTTCGCCTGCGACCAGAAATTCAATATGAACAACGGCCGGAAGTCCATAACGCTCAACAGTTCGTGGGCGCAAATAGGCGGCAGCCAGATGCCCACGATCTTGCGCAACGTCTAGATAATCGACGGTTTGGCGAAAAACACTGTACACCGGATTGCCGTCGACCGTCTCCACGGTCATGACGTGAAATTTCACAGTCAGCAAGTCGATCCATTCGGGGGCGGTATCGTATTCGACCTCAATTTTCGACCATTCTCGCGGACGACCGCCTGTTCGCGGCACGTTGCTCCGAAATTCGGGCGTCTGCACAAGGGTCTTACGACCAATGACGCGTTCCTGACGCACCTTGAGTACCTGACGCGGAGCGGTCGCCGCCTTTGCTGCTGCGGCAGCCTTAGCGGCCTTAGAGCCCGGCCGATAGGTCTGTGCCAGTAGCGAATCCAATGCACCCAACCCAAAAAACGCCACCAGTGCCGAAAGACAGACGGTCTTCATTCTCGCGTTTCGCATGACACTTCCTCCACTGATCGACGTTAAATGAACTCAAGATATCAGAACGTATCCTATACTAGACAATGCATCCGTCACGAAAAAAAAGTCGACCTATTCCGCTCTTTCTGATCTGCATGGAATTGGGTGGCGAACAATAACGCTAGCGCGACATCAGCACAACACGCTCTCACCGACCCCAAACAAGGCAAACAGGCATGGATACAGTGATGCAAGATCCGGTCTCGCTCAATATTCCAGTCGAGGCCTCGCGGGCGAAAACCACCACATTGTCACCCTCCATATTGGCAACCAATAAATATCGCCCTGAAGGGTCGAGCGAGAAATGCCGCGGGTGCGACCCGCCGCACGGCACACATTGGACCTTCGTCAACGCCCCGGAAACCTCCTCGTAAGCAAAAACAACAATGCTATCGTGCCCACGGTTCGACCCATAGACATAGCGCCCATCGGGCGATACCTCAATGTGAGCACAGGTGCTGTCGCCATGAAAATCCTCCGGCAGCGTCTTCGCGACAGAGACGGGATGCAGCGCACCACATTCCGAATCGAAACGATACGTTACAACAGTGTTATCAAGCTCGTTGATAACAAAAGCATCAACGCCGTTGGGATGAAACGTCATGTGACGCGGCCCAGCCCCCGATGCGGTCTCCACCCAGGGC
>JAPKCZ010000005.1 GCA_028822745.1 Kiritimatiellia bacterium
GTCTGCGCCATGTCGCGCACCTCGCTTTTGACATAATCGCCTAACGGAAAAATGATTCGCTTAACTTGGTCTTGGAGAAGCATGCATAGAAAGTAGGTTTGGTCTTTAACGGGGTCCGGTGCGCGCATCAGGTGTGCGCGACCGTCGCGTTCTTCGACGCGTGCGTAGTGTCCCGTGGCCACGCGCTCATAGTCATCGCCGATCGTTTCGAGGAAGGCCCCGAACTTGATGCGTCGGTTGCAGTAGACGTCCGGGCTGGGGGTGCGTCCGGCTTTGAGTTCCGCGACAGCATAGCTGACGATGCGTTCGAAGTATTCTGCCTGAAGCGGAATGATCTTCAGAGGCACGTCGAGTTGGTCGCACACGGCGCGCGCGTAGCTGACGTCTTCTTCCCAGGGACAGTCGCCCAGACCTGCGAATTCTTCTTCAAGCCAAACTTTGATATAGAAGGCGGTGACATCGTGGCCCTGATCGAGCAGCAGGCGCAGGGCGACGGAGCTGTCGACGCCGCCGGAAAGAAGCATAGCAATTTTCATCGTGCGTAAACCTGACCTGCCGTCATGAGCCCCGGGTCTCGTCGCGAATGGCGAGCAAGTCCTTCATGACGTCGAATTGGTTTTCCGCGTAATCACGTGTTCCGAAAATATCGTGCAAACGGCGATAGAGTTCAAAGAGGCGTTCGTACACGGCCGCGTTTTCCGGAATGGGATGGAACGCAATTTCGAGAACACCCGTCATCGCGGCGGCGGCGGCGGCGAAGTCGTCGTGACCCCCTGCGTCGGCGCCTGCCACGACGGCCCCGGCCATGGCCGCACCCAGTGCGCAGGTCTGGTCGGAACGTGAAATGTCGAGCGGGCGATTGAGGACGTCTGCGTAAATCTGCATCACCAGGGGGTTTTTGGCGGAAATTCCGCCGCAATTGATGACGCGATCAATGTTGACGCCATACGATTCCATGTGTTCGACGATGATGCGTGCGCCGAAGGCGGTGGCTTCAACCAGCGCACGGTACATTTCCGCAGGCGAGGTGTGTAGCGACATGCCCAGCATGGCTCCTGTCAGACGTTGGTCGACGAGCACGGTGCGGTTACCGTTGTGCCAGTCCAGCGCCAAGAGTCCGCTTTGACCTGGTTTCAGCGTTTCGGCTTCTCGGGTGAGAGCTTCGTGCGAACCGTTTTCAGCGCCGCCGGGTTGCAGGCGGTTGACGAACCAGTTGAAAATGTCGCCCACAGCAGATTGTCCCGCTTCCAGCCCAAAGTGACCGGGTAGAATGGATTCCTGGGCGATGCCGCACAGGCCCGGGATGTCGGGTAGATCCGCATCGAGGGGGGCAACAGCCATATCGCATGTGGACGTGCCGATGATCTTCACGAGGGTGCCGGGTTGAATGCCGGAACCGACTGCGCCCAGATGTGCATCAAAGGCGCCGCCCGCGATGGGAATGCCGGGCTTCAGGCCGAGTTTTTCGGCCCAGTCCGCGGTCAGCGTGCCGACGGTGTCCGAAATGTTGACCGCTGTATCGGGCAGCGATTGACGCAGCGCCACGAGCGCAGGATCAAGCACGGCCAGAAAGGACTCGTCGGGGTAGCCGTCCCAGTCGGCGTGAAACATGGCTTTGTGGCCGGCGGCGCAAATGCAGCGCTTGATGGCGTTTGGGTCGGTCGTGCCCGTGAGGATGGCGGGAATCCAGTCGGCGTGTTCGACCCATGTGGCTGCTGCGGCAAAGACGTCCGGGGCGATGCGGTGACAGCGCAGCAGTTTGGCCCAAAACCATTCCGATGAATACGTGCCGCCGCATTTTTCCAAATACTGCGGGCGCATGTCGGCGGCGTGCGCGGTAATTTCGGTGGCTTCGGCGTGCGCGGTGTGGTCTTTCCAGAGCCAGGCCATCGCGGCCAGGTTTCCGGAGAAGGCGTCGGTCATGGCTAAGGGGGTTCCGGTGGCGTCGAGCGGGATGGGTGTGCTGCCGGTGGTGTCGACACCGATGCCGATAATGTCGTCGCGGCCAATCCCGTGTTGGCGGGCTTGATCCATCGCGCCACGCGTGACCGCGATCAGGCCGTCGAGGTAGTCTTGTGGGTGCTGGCGCGCGACGTTTGGATCGGCTGCATCGAGCAGAATGCCTGCGTCACCGTGTGGGTAGTCGAATACCGATGTTCCTAATGGTTCGCCACTAGCGGCATCCACCAATAGTGCGCGAACCGAATTCGTGCCGTAATCTAAGCCAATTGTACAAGGCCTCATCTCGTATCATCTCCTTAATGTCGTGAGCATAAGAAAGGCGGCCCCTCGTTGGCAACTCATTCGGTCCGAAAATGAACGCAGGCTTGATAATTATAGCATGATTGCGTAAGATTAATGCTTGCGTATTTTTATCAAAGTAGCTCAATAGCGGAGGAAATTTCATGGCAGACAGAACAACACTCGGCGTGATCGTCGGTAATCGCGGGTTTTTCCCGGATCACCTAGCAAGCGAGGGTCGCCAAACGATTCTGAAGGTTCTCGAGCAGCGTGGCTTCGATGTCGTTGCGCTGACGCCTGAAGACACCGCATACGGGTCCGTCGAGTCCTGGAAAGATGCGCAGGCCTGCGCTGATCTGTTTAAGCGAAATGCGGACAAAATTGACGGCATTCTTGTGTCGTTGCCCAATTTTGGTGACGAGCGAGGTGTCGCTGATACCTTGCGTCTGGCCGGCCTCGACGTTCCTGTTCTGGTTCAGGCGTTCAGTGATGATTCCAGCAAGATGACCATTAAAACGCGCCGCGACAGTTTTTGCGGAAAAATGTCCGTCTGTAACAACCTCTCGCAGTACGGCATCAAGTACTCGCTGACGGCACGGCACACGGTTAACCCTGAATCCGATGACTTTGCCCGTGACCTTCATGACTTCGCGGCATGCTGTCGCGTTGTGGGGGGCCTGAAAGGCGCACGTATCGGCGCCATCGGCGCACGTCCGGATGCCTTCAATACGGTTCGCTACAGCGAGAAGCTGCTCGAAGGCAGTGGCATCTCGGTGATTACCGTTGATCTGTTTGAGATCTTTGGCCGTATCGAAGCCATGGCTGAAAATGATCCGCTTGCTGTCGAAAAGCTGGCCAAGATCCACGCCTATGTGCCAACGAAGGGCGTTCCCGACGAGGCTTTGCTCAAGATGGCCAAATTGGGTGCTGTGATTGATGTTTGGATGGACGAAAATGGACTTTCCGCCACAGCGATTCAGTGTTGGACCGCGCTGCAGAAGTATTTCGGTGTCGTTCCGTGCACCGTGATGAGCATGCTCAGTAACTCGCTCTTGCCCAGTGCCTGTGAAGTCGATATCGCCGGTACGGTGGCGATGCAGGCGATGGCGCTTGCCAGTCAAAAGCCGTCAGCGCTGCTGGACTGGAACAACGGATTCGATGACGATCCGGATCTCTGCATGATGTTCCATTGCGCGAATCTGCCGAAAGACGTTTTCGTCGATCCGAAAATGGACTATCAGGAAATCATCGCGGGCTCCGTCGGCAAAGAGAACACCTATGGTACGGTCGTCGGCCGTATGAATCCCGGTGCGTTTTCGTATCTCCGTGTGTCAACGGACGATGCTTACGGCACCATTCGTGGCTACATTGGTGAAGGGACCATTGAAGACAAGGCGCTTGATACTTTTGGCGGGTACGGCGTCGCGCGTATTCCGCGCCTACAGGATCTGCTGCAGTACATTTGTCGCGAAGGGTTTGAACATCATGTCGCGATGACCGCCGCACAAGTATCGGGTGGCGTCAATGAGGCGCTGTCCAATTATTTGGAGTGGGACATGTACGTGCATGCGCCCGAAGCCAGCTAAGCGCGATCTTCGCGACAATTCGGGTGCCATGCTGAACGCCAACCCAGATGCCTTGCCCGCGCTCGCGTTGCTGCATGGTTTTCTTGGGTCGGCGCAGGACTGGGACGCACTGATCGCACAGGTATCACCGCAGGCACGTTGCCGTGCGATTGATCTTCCGGGCCACGGTGCGGCTCTCGCGTGCCTCGGCCCAGACTACACCATGCCGGGCGCAGCCGAGCGGGTTGCGCGCCAATGTCAAGCGCTTGAACGCCCGTTCCTCTATGGCTATTCGATGGGCGGGCGCTTGGCGCTCCATATGACGTGCCAAGGGCTGCTTCCTGTGCGTGCTCTGATTCTGGAGTCGTGCAACGCGGGCTTGGTCGACGATGCGGCCGAACGCGCCGCGCGTGATGATGCGTGGGCTGATCGTTTTGACGCCGAGCCACTTGCAGACGTACTGCAGGATTGGTATCGCCAACCGGTCTTCGCCACGCTCGGTCAGGGGACCGCGTTTTCGGAACGTGTCACATCGCGGTTGGGCGGCAGCGGAGCCGAGCTGGCGCGCAGTTTGCGTGGTATGAGCGTGGGGCGGCAGACGCCGCTCTGGAGCGCCCTGCCGACCTTAAAGCTCCCGGTGTTGCTTATCGCGGGCGAGCGCGACACCGCGTATGTCGACTGCATGCAGCGGATGGCGGACTTGTGTCCGCGCGCCGAAATGCGTATCGTCCTCGGAGCTGGACACAACGTGCATGCGGAGCAACCTGCGGAGCTACATGCTATCGTGTCCCAATTTTTAAGAAAACATACGTAAAGCAACGATACGGAGGCCATTTATGTCGGATATTTCCTGGCAGCCTGAGGGCGACTACACAGACATCACGTTTCACAAAGCTGAGGGCATCGCGAAAATCACGATCAATCGCCCGGAGGTTCGCAATGCCTTCCGCCCGTTGACGGTGAAGGAAATGCGTCATGCGCTTGATAATGCGCGCGACGATGAAAACATCGGCGTCATCGTGCTGACCGGTGAGGGCGAAAAAGCGTTCTGTTCTGGCGGCGACCAAAAAGTGCGCGGCGACGCCGGGTATAAAGATGGCGAGGGCGTTCACCGACTGAATGTACTCGATTTTCAACGCGACATTCGGACCTGTCCGAAGCCTGTCGTAGCGATGGTGGCTGGCTACGCGATTGGCGGTGGCCACGTTTTACATGTGGTGTGCGATTTGACCATCGCCGCCGACAACGCAATTTTCGGCCAAACGGGTCCGCGTGTCGGATCGTTTGATGGCGGCTACGGATCATCGTACCTGGCGCGAATCGTCGGACAGAAGAAGGCACGCGAAATTTGGTTTCTTTGTCGGCAGTATAACGCGCAGGAAGCCCTCGATATGGGGCTGGTCAACACGGTCGTTCCTTACGCAGAGCTTGAGCAGGAAACCGTTAAGTGGTGCCGCGAAATGTTGGCAAATTCCCCCATGGCCTTGCGCTGCCTGAAGTCGGCCCTGAATGCAGACTGCGACGGTCAAGCCGGTCTTCAAGAGCTGGCGGGCAATGCAACGATGCTTTATTACATGAGTGAAGAGGGGCAAGAGGGGCGCAACGCGTTTAACGAAAAACGCGCGCCTGATTTTTCGAAATTCCCCAAACGACCCTGAATGACGCGCAGGCGTCGAGGACGTGGTGATATTGCGTGAGTGAACGGCCAACATCCATGTTTCAGATATGGCTTGCCGCGGCACGCCCGCGGACGCTTTGGGCTGCGCTGGCGCCCGTGCTTGTTGGAACAGCCTTGGCGATGAGTGATGGCGTGTATCATGCGCCATCGGCCTCATTGGCGTTACTGGCGGCAATGCTGATGCAGATCGGCACGAATTTCAGCAACGACTATTCGGATTTCAAAAAGGGGGCCGATACCGAAACACGCCGTGGTCCGTTGCGCGTCACGCAGGCGGGCCTCATTCGCCCACGTACGATGGCCATCGCTACCATGATCATGTTTGCATTGGCCATGGCTGTGGCGTTGCTGCTGGTGATGCGCGCTGGATGGCCGCTGGCGGTGCTGGGTGTGGTCTGTGTGTTGGCCGGCTTGGGATATACTGCGGGGCCATATCCTTACGGATACCGCGGGCTGGGCGAGCTTTTTGTTCTGATTTTCTTTGGCCCCGTGGCCGTGGGCGGCACGTACTACGTGCAAGCCTTGACGCTGACGCCTCAGGCCGTTGTGGCCGGGTTGGGCCCGGGTTTTCTGGCCGTCGCCATATTGGTCGTGAACAATTTGCGCGACCGTGAAGAGGATGCCAAAGCGGGCAAACGCACACTGGCGGTACGTTTCGGGGCACGCTTTGCACGTCTGCAATATCTGGCCTGCATTGCGGGGGCCTTAGCGGTCACGCTTGGCATGGTGTGCTGGCAGAGCGGGCACACGCTGGCGCTGGTGGCGCTCGCCGTCGGCCCCATGGCCTATCCTGGCATCAAGGGTGTTATGTCCGGCGTCGTTGGCGCGGAACTGAACCCGGTGTTGGCATTCACGGCAAAGTTGCTTTTGTATTACAGCGTTCTGTTTTCGCTGGGTTGGATGCTTTAGGCGCCGCGTCGTCACTCGATACACCATGGAATGTGAATTATGTTGATCGATCAATTCGAGTTGGCGCCGTATGCGTTGCCGCTAACGGACACATTGCAACTGGCCGACGTGTCGGTGACACAACGGCTGGGCATTCTTGTTCAGTTGAGCTGCGAGGGTGTGTGTGGTCAAGGTGACGTCGCGCCGCTACCGGGTTTCAGTCATGAGACACGTGATCAAGCGCAGCGCGCGCTTGAGGCACTTCAAGGTGTTAACCTCGATTTGGATAGCGCTGCGATTCTGAGTGGTGAAACGGACGATGCCTTGCGGGACGCCCCGCCGTCCGTGCGCTTCGGTATTGAGTGCGCGGTACTCGAGCTCGAAGCCAAGCGCGAGCCACATGCTGAAAACATTTTTTGTAAACAGGACATTACTGTTCCTGTGAACGCCCTTCTGGTTAACCCAACGCCCGCCGGCGTGGCGGCGCGCGTACGCGAAGGCTACACCTGTTTGAAGGTTAAGGTGGGGCGTCGATCGTTGTCGCAAGATATCGAGGTCGTGTCCGCATTGGGCGAGGCTCTCGGCGACGCCGCGACCTTGCGCCTTGATGCGAACCGCGCATGGAGCATGGCAGATGCGCGTGTCTTTGCCGAGGCCGTGCAGGGTTTGCCGGTGGCGTACCTTGAAGAACCGTGTGGGTCTTTTGAAGACAGTTTGCGGCTTGCTCAGGAGGCCATCGTGCCAATTGCTTTGGATGAATCGTTGAATGCGATGGACGCGCATCAATGTCGCGCGCTGACGGGTCTGGCCGCGTTCGTGATCAAGCCAACGCTAAGCGGCGGCGTTTCGCGCACCATTCGCCTCGCGCGTGCCGCGCGTGCATGCGGCGCGGAACCCGTGATTAGTGCGGCATTCGAGTCGGGTGTCGGTATTCGGGCGCTCGCCTATTTAGCGAATTCCGTCATGTCGCCAGGCGTGGCGGCCGGCCTGGATACATGGCGATGGTTGGCGGAGGATGTGTTGGATCACGATGGCTCACGTTGCGAAGCGGAATTGCGCTTTGGGAGTGTGGCAACGTGAGCGCAAGCAAATTGGATCCGTTGCGCGAACACGCCATGCGGACGCCTAAGGCGCCAGCCCTGCAATGCGGCGAAACGATGCTGACCTATGCTGTGTTGGACGCCTGTGCGGAGCGACTCAAGCAACAGTTTGCTGACGCGGGTGTCGGCGATGGCGTGCGTGTCGGGGTTATGATGGCGGCCAGTGCCGCGAGTGTCGCCACCTTGTTTGCACTGCTGCGTTTAAAGGCCGTGGCGGTGTGCCTCAATGTGCGCAATCCGGACGACGTTCTCGTGGCCCAATTGTGTGAGCTTGGTGCTGAACGTGTCATCGTCGATGTGGATCATCAGCGCGAGTTGCATGGCGTAACGCTTTTGACGTGCGCGCCCGACGTTGATGACGGTCTTGCGTCCGGCGCGTCGCTTGCCTCCGTCTCGTTAGAGGAAACTCAGCCGGCGACGGTCGTCTACACATCGGGCAGCTCGGCTGCGCCTAAGGCGGCCTTACACAGCATAGGCAATCATCTTGCCGCCGCGCGTGCATCAAACGCGTACAATGGATTAGGGCCTGGCGATGTCTGGTTGCTGTCGTTGCCCTGTTTTCATGTTGCCGGACTTGGCATTATCTTTCGTTGCATGACGGTGGGAGCGACCATTGCTATTTCTGATCGTGAAGACGTGCTAGCGACCCTGTCGCACGATCACATCACGCATCTGTCACTGGTTCCGGCGCAACTGTTGCGCTTGCTTGATGACCTTGTCGCGGCGCCGCAACCGCTGTCGTTGAAATCTGTTCTTGTGGGTGGGGCCGCGTGTGCCGTGTCGCTGATGCAGCGCGCCGTGGATGCCGGACTGCCCGTGTGCCGAACGTATGGCATGACCGAGATGACGTCGCAGATCGCTACGGCCGCTTCGCCGGACTCCGGCGCCCGTGCGCTCCCGGGTGTCGACGTGCGCCTGTCTGGCGATGGAGAAATCGAGGTGCGGGGGCTGTCCCTATTTCTTGGCTATGTGACGTCGCAAGGGCTGCAGCGTTCTTTGACGGCAGATGGGTGGTTTCGCACGGGCGATACTGGCGAGATCGATGTCACGGGTGATCTGCGTGTCGTCGGGCGCGTGGACAACATGTTTATTTCGGGTGGTGAGAATATTCAGCCCGAGGAAGTGGAGCGCGTTCTGTGTTCGCTGCCGGGCGTGCGCCGCGCCGTGGTGGTGCCGATCGCGGATCCCGAATTTGGGCATCGGCCCTGCGCTTTCATACTGGCCGATGACGAGACTCTGGGTTCGGCGCCGCTGGAAGCGGCGCTGGAAGCGCTTCTGCCGCGCTACAAACATCCTGTACACTATTTGGATTGGCCGGATGCGTGTGGATCTGACGACCGCCTAAAAATGGACCGTAAGGGCATGTGTCGACGTGCCGCTGATGCGCTTAAGACGCTATGACGCTTTCGTGCAGGACGACCTCGTGGGCGCCTTCGCTGGCCTTGCAGGTGTAGATGTTGGGACTGAGAGCCGTTTTGGTTGTGTAGGTGTCGCAAACGCTGTTGATAAACTTGTCGAGCTTCTTGCTGCGTACGAGTGCAACGGCGCAGCCGCCGAAGCCGGCGCCGGTCATGCGCGCGCCCAAGCATCCGCTCTGTTCTCGCGCGATGTTGACGATGGTGTTGAGTTCATCGTTTGTAACTTCGAAATCATCACGCAGGCTGTCGTGGCTGGCATTCATTAATTGCCCAAGCCGTTCGGCGTCGCCCTGTTCCATCGCCTTGGCGGCTTCCTCCGTGCGAGCGTTCTCGGTAATGACGTGGCGTGTGCGCTGGCGTACGATCGGGTCGAGCGTTTCAGCGCGTGCTTCGAAGGTTTCAAGCGACACATCGCGAAGCATCTTTACGCCAAAAAACGCTGAGGCCGCTTCGCATTGTTGACGACGTTCGTTGTAGGCGCTGTCAACCAGGCCGCGGCGTGTTGCTGTATCGAGAATCACGATGGCCGTATCGTCGGGCAGCGGGACGGCACGTGTTGCAAGGTCGCGGCAGTCGATCAGCATGGCGTGGCCTTCACGTCCACTCGCGGAAATCATCTGATCCATAATGCCGCAATTCACGCCGACCCATTCGTTTTCGGCTTTCTGACCGAGTCGGGCCATTTTTGCCGGATCCCACGGGAAGCCAGAGGTGACCGCGAAGGCCCGCGCAATGGCGAGTTCATAGGACGCCGAGGAGGAAAGGCCTGCGCCCATGGGGACGTCGCAGGTGGTGACCCCTTGCCATCCGGTCAGTGCATAGCCGGCGTCTTGAAGTGCCTTGGCCACGCCTTTGGGGTATTCGCGCCATGACATTTTATCGCGGGTCAATGTGTTCAAGTCGACGTCGAGTTGCTCTGCATGTTCAACGGAGTGCAGCATCATGCGGTCGTTGTCGAGCGGGCTCAGCGCGATGACGGTGTGGCGGTCAATGGCGAGGGGCATCACGAAACCGTCGTTGTAGTCCGTGTGTTCGCCGATTAGGTTGACGCGCCCGGGGGCGCGTACGACAAAAGCTGGCTGCGTGCCGAAGCGCGATACGTACTCGGCCACGCAAGATTCAATCAATGACATTTCTATCTCCAGTTACGATCCGGAACGATGGGTTGGGGCCGGATGGCGTCGTTGCGGATTCTCGATTAAGCGGATTCTTATAGCCCAATCCGGTGAGGGCGTCGAGACTCTAGCAGGCGTTTTGGGCCGCTACGGGGCGACGAGGGCGTGTGTAAATCCTTCTGCAGAAGTGATATGTGTCAGCGGCGCGTGCATCGATTTGGGCAGTGCAACGCGTCCGTTCCAGATCGGGCTTGAGCTGCTCCCGTCCTGCGCGGATAGGTAGCCGCCATCGAAGTGTCTGGCAGGGTTTTCGTGTTTATCGCGTACGTGAACGTTGACGCTATCCTTTTGGCGTGTGCACGCCAACTCCAGCGAGAGGCCTGAAATCGTCAGACGCCATTCATGGCCATACTGTTCGTGTGCTTCGGCCGCAACGGGCAAGGCCTCCCGTACGGATTCTGTTTGGGGAAAGGTCAGCGGCGTGGCGAGTGTGTATGCATCGCGAATGGCTTGGGTCAGTGCGCGTTCTTCGTCCAAATAGGCGTGGCGTGGGTCGAGCGGATGCACGAGACGTGGGCCGAATAGGCGTGGGTCTGTGGATTCCGGCGTGTTGCCGCTGCGGTACGTCTGCAAATGGGCGTGCATCTGCGTGCCTTGACCCGCGTCGAGATCACCGCAATGCCAGCTTTCGTCAGCCAGGGCTGAGGCGGATAGATCGGAGGCGTTCCATAGACACAGAACACGCAGGGGCGACTCGCTGCGTGCTGTGGTGCATTCGCCAGGCGTGGCTGGGGTGGCGAATCGACTGAAAGGCACCGCCGTGGCCATTGCTGTCTCGTCGTTCGTTGCTAGAACAGCCACAAATCGCGGTGTATCTGTTGGGTGAACGTGTGGCTTCAGTAGGCGAATCTGAAACGATTTCACCGGTGTGAATGGTCGTACATCATCGTCGTGTTGCGTCACGGCTGGCGGATCATCGGAGCGGGAAAGCGCTGCGTCCAGTTCGCGTTCCTGCAGCCAGGTTTGGAGTTGATCCTGTTCCGCCGTGTTCATATTGCTTCCGTTTCGCGTGCGCGTAGATGTCGAACATGCCCCTTGCGCCTGGCCCAGGCAAGAACACGTGTCGTCAGGGTGTTCAGCGTCACCATCGTCAGGCGCACGTGGGCCTCGCTGCTTTCGTCTTCGAACGCCGACTGTGTCGCTTCGCCAAGTTGGATGACGAGCTTTCGATAGGTGTCGCTCAGGGTTGTTTTACCGCAATCGGCGAGATCCGTGATCGACGCGTGTGACAAGGGCAGTCCGAGCGCGCGGCCGAGGAGGGCGATGCGTTGCCGAAACGAGAGTTTCCGCATCCATGAAAGGGCGGCTTCTGTCGCCATCGTTTCTTGTTCGTGCCAGGACGTTTCGTCGGCCGGTGTCAGACTGTCTGGCAGCAACAGGGTGACGTCGGCCTGGTATCCCTCGGCAACGAGGTGATCGAGCGAGCACATCATGGCGGGTGCGTGCTCGCGCCGGACAAAGGATTTCACGGCGTCGCGCATCAACAGTGCAGCAGCCCCTTCAATGTGGTCGGTGCTGGCTGTGGGCGTCAGTTCGCGGCGATCAAAAAGCCATTGCTTGTAAGACTTGCCGCGTGGATCGGCGTCGGTGACCAGGTGGGTCTCAAAAAGATGCCATGCATCGACGGCGGACGGCATCAGGGGGCGAACCTGAAGCGGAGGCACGCACCGCGTGAGATAGCGGCGAAAGCGTGTCAGCGCAAACTCATGAAGTACCGTGTGCGTCTCCTCGCTGCAGAGGCCGAGTGCGCAACGTTCTTTCCATTCCCCCCATGCGTCTTTCATCGCCTATAAAGCCCCCCCCCATTGTGACTTGATTTCGGTCAAACGCGCATGAAGCGATCGGCTTCGCGAATGGCATCCTGAAGTGACCGGCGCATGCGGTTTTTGTCGAGCGCGCTCGAGCCATCCATAAAAACGGCTGTTTGTCGGCAGGTTTGGTGCAGTTTGTTGATAACGCGCCTGGCTTCGATCAATTGGCGGCGTGGGTCTTCTGATGGTGCTGACAAGCTCAACTGGCGCTCCTTTTCTGGGCTACGGTCCGATGTTTAAGGCTTCGGATGTGCATGCCTGGGCATTTGTTTTTGCAATCCTTGAAGATTTTTCCGGAAATGACCAGTCCTGAATTCTACATGGATATGTGGAACCACTCATTTCACAAAACAACACTACAAAACAAAGGAGCATATTATGAGTGGATATAACCGAGTGATATTGATGGGAAACTTGACCCGCGACCCGGACCTCAAGCAATTGCCGAGCGGCACGTTCGTCGCCGAATTGGGGTTGGCCGCGAACGAAACCTACAAAAATCAGCAAGGCGAGGCCGTCAGTAAGCCCTGTTTTGTGGATGTGGCTGTGTGGGGCAAGCAGGCTGAGGCCTGTGGGCAGTATCTGGCTAAGGGGCGCACTGTGCTCGTTGAAGGAAAACTGCAATTGGATCAGTGGGAATCAAAGGAAGGCCAAAAACGTTCGCGCTTACGTGTGCGTGCAGATCGCGTTCAGTTCATGGGGCCTGCCGGCGGCGGGAAAAATGAAGGTACTGTCAGCGCAGATCAGGGGAAGGCGGCGTCGGCCACCATGCCGTTTTAGGCACCACGATGGATCCTGGCGAGCCGGCACACATGCTGCCGGCTCGTTTTCTTAGGGTATCTTCTGTGCGAGCGACAGGCAGATAACGCGACCCAGTTCGTTGCGGGCATAAAGGCAATTGTTGGCCAGCGACAATGGTGTCCAGCAGGTGCCGTCTAGTATGTTACGTCGCAGGCGGGGGGTGAAGGCCGTGGGGTCAACGTTGGCGATCACGAGTTCGCCTTTTTCGCTCAGCACAAGCAGGTGGGTCGATGTCGCGACCAATGAGCCGTAAGCGCGCAGTGGCTCGGACCATTGCAGGCTGCCGTCGACGGCGTTGATGCACGTGATTTCCCCGCCTTTGGATCCATGTTTTCCGTCGACCCCATAGAGGTGGCCGTCGATTAGAACGCATGTGTTCATGTTGTTTTTCATGGCGCGTGTTTCCCAAAGGGTTGTCAGGGCGGTGCCGTCGAAGCGAACGGCGCGCCCGACTTTACTCGTTGCCACGTAGAAGTGGCCTTTGGCGGCATCCAGTACGATGGGCGTCGCGGCGCTGACTTTCCAGCTGGCTTTAATTGGCTGGGAGGCCAGCAGTTCGCCGTCGGAAGCGCGCAACACGCCGACCTGATTTCCGAAAAGCGAGAGCATCACGGGCACCTCTTCCTGTTGCATCAGAACGGCTGTTGAATAGCCCGCAACGAATGGCGTCGATGTTGTCCAGACGCGTGTTCCGTCGGCGGCGTTGAGTGCGAAGGGGTGCCCGGCGTTCATGTAGAGGCGCTCGTCTCGCAAAAGTGGCGAACTGGCGAAACCCCATGCAGGTAGCGGGATGTCGACGTCTTTGGTCAAGCTGATCTGCCAGACAACGCTTCCATCGCGGGTGTTCAGACATAACAGTTGGCCGTCCTTGCCGACAACGTAGAGTCTGTCGCCGGCCACGGTGGGTGTCGCGTTGGGGCCGCCCTTGTGATACTTGGCGATGAGGTCTGCTGTATAGGCATGTGACCAGATGATGTCGCCCGTCTTGGCGTTTAGGGCGAATACGGTTTCGGTCTTCGAGCCGTCGTGACCCATTGTGTAGGCTCTGTCGCTAACGACCGCCACGCCGGAATAGCCGAGGCCGACGTTCTGTTCCCATTGTGGTTCGAGTGTGGGTGCGTCGCCCATTGATATTTCGGGCGCGATGCCGCTGCGATTCGGGCCTAGGAACTGCGGCCAGTCGGATGCCCAGGCTGGCATACCGAGCAAAAACAGTGTCGCAAGCGCGTAAATGTGTGTGGCCACCTGTTTCATGTGAGCGAGTTTAGGGGAGCGCGCCGGCGTGGGCCAGAAAATATAGACTTTTCCGTGCGCCATTCTGTTTGGCTGCATCTCGCCATTGAGCCAATCTCCGCCTGGTGTTAGGGTGCAGGCCTTTTCCACGCTAGGAGTCGAATACCCTGGCCGGTGAATACGTTTACTCGCTCGAGCATGTCAGCAAGTCGCATGGCAGCAAAACCATTCTCGATGACATTAATTTGTCCTTTTTCTTCGGATCCCGCATTGGGGTGATCGGCGGCAATGGTTCCGGTAAATCGAGCCTGCTGCGGATTATGGCAGGGGTGGACACTGATTTTTCTGGGACCGCGCAAATCGCGAAAAATCGCAAGATTGGCTATCTCGAACAAGAGCCCGAACTAGATCTTTCCAAAACCGTGCAGGACGTCGTCAACGAAGGCGTCGTTGCACAGCAGGCTAAATTGGACCGCTATGACGAGGTCTGCGAGAAACTGGGCGACGAGATGTCCAAGGAGGAAAGCGATAAACTCAACAATGAGTTCGATCGCCTTCAGACCGAAATTGACAACAACGATTTGTGGGAACTCGATCACCAGGTCGAAATGGCCATGGATGCGCTTCGGTTGCCGGAGGCGGATCAGCCCATCAAGGTGCTCTCCGGGGGAGAAAAACGACGCGTGGCACTGTGTCGTCTCCTGTTGCAGAATCCAGATGTCCTTCTATTGGACGAGCCTACCAACCATCTCGACACCGAATCGGTTTCATGGATTGAGGAGCACCTGAAGCGCTTTGATGGCACCTTGATTGTGGTGACGCATGATCGTTATTTTCTCTCGAATGTGACCGAGTGGATTCTTGAAATGGAGTCCGGCAGGGCCCACCCCTACAAGGGCAACTACGAAGCGTGGCTTGAGCAAAAGCAGGCAGAGGGCGATAAGCAGGCCAAGGTCAACGCCTCTCGGCGGAAGCTGCTTGATCAGGAGTTGCAGTGGATTCGGATGAACGCGTCCAGCCGCTTAACGAAGAACAAGGCCCGACTGAAGCGCTACGACGAACTTGCGTCGAAGGATTTTGACACGCGCGAAGATAAGCTCGAAATACAGATTCCGCACGGCCAGCGCCTGGGCGATCTCGTCGTCGAAGCCAAGGGATTGACCAAAGCGTATGGTGATCGTTTGATCATGGAGAACGTCAGCTTCACCTTGCCACGCGGTGGAATCGTCGGTGTTATCGGCGGTAACGGCGCCGGCAAAACGACGCTTTTTCGTATGATCACGGGGCAGGAGCAGCCCACGTCCGGCGAAATACGTGTTGGCGAAACGGTTGATATTTCACACGTCGACCAAATGCGCGACGATTTGGATCCTGCGAAAACCGTGTACGAGGAAATCAGTGGTGGCGAAGACACGTTGGAAGTAGGTGGCCGCGAAATGAACAGTCGCGCCTATTGCGCGCGATTCAATTTTAAAGGATCCGTTCAGCAGAAGAAGGTGGGCGAAATTTCGGGCGGAGAGCGCAACCGCGTCCATCTCGCCAAGCTGCTACGCCGTGGTGGCAACTTGTTGCTGCTCGACGAACCGTCGAACGATCTGGATGTCGCCACGTTGCGTTCGCTTGAAAGCGGGCTTGAAGAGTTCGGGGGGTGCGCGGTTGTGATCAGCCATGACCGTTGGTTCTTGGATCGCATCGCAACGCACATTCTGGCTTTTGAGGGGAACAGCGACGTGCGCTGGTTCGAGGGGAACTATCAAGCCTATCACGAATGGCGCAAGTCGGAGTTGGGCGCCAATGCGAAACCGCAGCGTGTTCGCTATCGTCCACTTGCACGCTGATTACAGAACGTATGGCACGAAAACGAGCAGGCCGATGATCGCCGCGCCAATCGCGGAAATCAGCACAGCGCCCGCCGCCACGTTTTTCGCCTTTTTAATCAGCGGGTGTTCATCTTGGGTCACCGCGTCGGCCAGGAATTCCAGCGCGGTGTTAAAGCCTTCGGCGGTCCATACGATGGCGATTGCAACGACGAGACGGAACCAGTCGTCCGCGCTGATCGAAAGCAGCCGCCCAGCCGCGCAGACCAGCGTCGTCGCCATGGCGTGAATCCAAGCGTTGTGCTGCGTGCGAAACAGCGTCACGACCCCCCTCCAGGCGTAGCCGAAGCTGCGTTGGCGGTCACGGAGTCGAAATGGCTGTGGGTCTTTCATTGCCTGTGGCTGTCGCTAGGGGTTGTGGGCTATCTGAAGCATTTCGGCATGGTCGGGTAAAGCTATTTCGGGTCTTGTGATTGCACGCCGCGGGCTCGCCCGATGAGCGCGCTTTTCTGCAGGCTGCGCTGGCGCTTCGAATACCTGCGCCAGACGGGCAAAAAGAACAATTTTGAATTCGGGCTTTCAATGGCGTTCGCCTCCGGTCAGGATTGTGAGGCCTACAACGTTCATGCGGACCATGTGGCTTTCGTGCAAACACGCGGGATTCCTGAAGTGACTGATTTTTGGAGATCGACTATGAACCTTATGTTTAGGTGCAACCGGGGTGTGCGACGCGTCACTCGTTCGACACGGAGAAGCGCGGCGAGAGTCGTGTTGGCGATGGGCCTGTTGGCGGGACTTGCATTTACCGGCGAGCAGGCCGGGGCTGCCGAGGACACGAAGCCGAATGTCATTATTATTTTCACGGATGATCAGGGCTATGAAGATCTGGGTGTGTTCGGTGCGACAGCAATCAAGACGCCTAACATCGACAAAATGGCGCAAGCGGGTATGCGCTTCACGGATTTCTATTCGGCATCACCCGTGTGTACACCGTCACGTGCCGCTCTGTTAACGGGCTGTTATCCGAAGCGCGTGGGGAATCTGAATGTGTTGTTTCCCCGTGACGTCATCGGGCTCAATCCGGCCGAGACCACGATTGCTGGGATGCTCAAGCGGGTCGGCTACGCCACGGCTTGTATCGGAAAGTGGCATCTTGGGCATCTGAAGGCCTTTTTGCCCACCAATCACGGGTTTGATACCTATTTTGGCATTCCATACAGCAATGACATGACGATTGCTCAGGACATGGCCTTGTCGTCAGCGCTTGTGCTGCGCGAGGGCGTAACGCAACAAACGCTTTGGCAGGCCAAGAAGAACCTTGTTCCCTTAATGCGCAATGAAGAGGTCGTCGAGTATCCGGCAGATCAGAGCACCTTGACGCAACGTTATACCGAAGAAGCCATTGCGTTCATCAAGCGCAACCGTGAAAAGCCGTTTTTTCTCTACTTGCCGCACACTATGCCGCATATCCCACTGTACGCTTCTCCTGAATTCGAGGGTAAGAGCGATGCGGGGTTGTACGGGGATTGCATTGAGGAGATCGACTGGAGTGTGGGGCAAATCATGGCCGCGCTCCGTGAACATGATCTCGATAAGAACACGCTCATTATCTATACCTCCGACAATGGGCCTTGGAATCTCAAGGGAAATAAAACCGCAAAGGTAAAGGGTAACAAGAACCGCCGCGTCGGGGGGTCGGCGTATCCGCTGCGTGGCTACAAGTTTTCCACATGGGAAGGCGGCATGCGGGAGCCGACCGTGATGTGGTGGCCGGGGCGAATTCCTGCCGGCAAGGTCTGTGAGGAAATCGCGAGCACGATCGACCTTTTGCCAACGATTGCAGCACTAGCCGGAGCGCCATTGCCTGAGCGTAAAATCGATGGAAAAAGCATCGTTGCGCTTCTTGAGGGTAAGCCTGGTGCCGCGTCACCACACGCTGCCTATTTTTACAGAACCGAGAGTGTGCGCGTGGGCAAGTGGAAGCTGGGTAAAAAGCAGGCTCTGTTCGATCTTTCAAGTGATGTATCCGAGCAAAAGAATGTGGCGTCGGAGCATCCCGAGATCGTGGCACGGCTGAAAACGCTTCTGCAGGATCATCGCGAAGAACTCAACAAGAACAAGCGCCCTCCTGGACGCATTACGCCAAGCGGCGATTGAGAGATTCTAGGGCCCGCGCATGAAAAAAGTGTTCACATCGCCCAACCTTTCTGATGTCGATCTGGTCAAAACGCTGCTGACCTCCGATGGGATTCTGTGTCATTTGCAGAACCAGCATTCGGCGCACGGGGCCGCTGGGGGATTCGGCGCGATGGCTTTTGCGTGGCCCGAGGCGTGGGTGGCGGAGGGCGATGTCGAGGCCGCAAAGTGCGTTATACAAGGGTTTCTTGACGGTCGGAGCTAAGATTGGCGCGATTCGCCGCTTTTCGTACGCAGGAAGCCATATAGGAATCATGCCGACGAGCCTGGCCGCGCAGGGGCGATCCGCATTCAACCAAATGTTCTCGATCACCGAGAGCACTTCAGGGCCATACGTTGTCGGCCGTCCTGGCTTCTTTTTCTTCTTACGTCCATCTTTGTTAAGTAATCGAACCGCGTGCTTGCGGTGATGTCCGCAGACCTCGCAAAACTCATCTAGAATAAGCGTTTTATTCATCCTGTCGGCCTGCCTATACCGAGTCTTAATCTTCGCGAAATACTCCGCTTTCGATTTGTTGACCATAATCAGATGTTCCTTTTTTCTTAGGTAACACTAATTATGGCGCAACCACCCCATATCCCGCCCAGAACCCAGATTGCCCCGGTAACATTTAATGTGGCGCACTTCGTCGTCGGATCTGAGGGAATTTACATATTGTGCCGAGGGCCGCGCATGGCCTAAAATAGAGTCCATGAAAACGCAACGCAGCAATACCGTTCTGGGCCTCTTGGTGGTGGCGCTGTTCGCTGGCCAGCTGTCGCTGGCCAACACGGTGAACATTGGTGACACGCGTGAGCAGGTGGATGCGGTTCTTGGGTTCCCTACAGCTTGGATTCAGGCGCAAGGATTTCAGCTGCTCAAGTATAAGCGCGGCAAAGTTCAGCTGCGAGACGGCCTTGTCGTGTCGGCCGATATTGTGAGCGAGGCCGAAGCGACCGAGCGTGCCCTTGAGCGGGAGCAGCGTATGGCGGAAGCACGTGTGGCGCGTGAAGCGGCCAAACGCGAGCGTGTTAAGAACGGAACTGCCGTAAAGGTACGCATATTGTCCGATGCCGTGTTCGCGAGCCTGGATGCGGAAAAGCAGCTTCAATATTGGGTGCAGTTCAAAAAGAATTATCCTGAAGTACCAGTCGATGTGGAATACCTCGGCGCACTTTCTCAGACTGAACGTCGGCGTGACGCACAACGTGCCGCACAGGAGCGACGTCTCGTCGCCGCACATGTACAACATTTGGAGAATCGCGCCGAGGAGGCTGAGCGCGATGCGGAGGAAGCGGAGCGCCGCGCGGATCGTGCCTCGCGAAGTTATCGAACGATTGTGGCACCGTACTATCGTGTGCCTTACGTCTTCCCGTGTCGGCCCGTGGTGGTGCCGCACGTCGTTAAACACGTGTCATGGTCCAATGGTCGCTATAACTTCGGTCACATTGGGCAAACGGGGCACGCCTATGGCGGCCTGTCGAGCAGCGCCTTCTCGGTCCGCCTGGTCCGCTAATTCGACCGCCAGCATCCCTGCGCCATGCTCGGCGTCTCAAATGACCAAGAACTTTGTCTTGCAAAGCTTGATATCTCCGGGCACACTCTGGGGGTGACTTGGAGACGGTTATGATTGCACATCATATACATGACGCGCTCGCGCAAGTGCGTCGATTGCAGGGCTTGATTCTCGACCGCCAGCTCTTCCGGGGATATTCCGGTAAGGCTAGGTTGCTTTGTGGCTTGCTGTCGATTATTGGCGCCGGTGTGATTGCTGGCCATGCCGAGGCGGGTCCGACTGCCGTTCTGGTGGGATGGGGCGCCGTGCTTCTGGCTGGGCTGCTCTTGAATTATTGCTCTCTGTTGTATTGGTTTCTGTTCGATCGTGAAGTGCGCCGGAATCCGGCGATGTTGAAACCTGCTCTGGATGCGGTGCCGGCTCTCGCTGTTGGCGCCGTACTCACCGTGGCGTTGATTCGCTTGGGCGCGTACGATCTACTATACGGGACATGGATGGCGCTCTATGGATTGGCGCAGGTGGCCTATAAGAAGTCGCTGCCGCAGGGCATTTACAGCGTGGGTATCGGTTATATCGTATGCGGCGTCTTTTGTTTGTTGAATCCGGCCGTGTCCTTTTTGAACCCGTGGCCAATGGGGGCCGTGTTTTTTGTTGGTGAATGTGCAGGTGGCGCGATTTTGATGCTCAAGAACCAGGCTGATGTGCATGCCGTCGGAACCTAGAAAGGATGTTGTCATGACGATAGAAACCGAACCCGATTTTGACGCGCTGGAGCGCATTTTTCATGAACCCAGTCGCTTGGCAATTATGTCGGAACTGTGTGGCGCCGGAAAAGGACAGTCCTTTTCAGACCTCAAGGCGGCCTGCGGATTGACGGACGGCAATTTGAACCGTCATCTCAAGGTGTTGCAGGATGCGGGCGTCGTCAAAGTGACGAAAAAGTTTGTAGGCGTGAAGCCACTGACAACCGTTTCGATTTCGAGCAAAGGCCTGAAACGGTTCAGCGAGTACCTGTCGGCATTGAACAGTGTTTTGTTGCATGCGCAGAAGTCGATGGCGCCGGAACCTGGGTCTAGCACCACGGCTCCTGCTTTGGGTGGCATTCGCGGAGCGGTCACGTCCTAGGCGATTTGAAGCGTATCTTCGCCTTTTTGCCAGTTGCAGGGGCAGAGCTCGTCGGTCTGAAGCGCGTCGAGCACGCGTATAACTTCTTTCGGGTTTCGGCCGACGTTCAGGCCGGTGACCATTGTGAAGCGTATGATTCCATCGGGGTCTACGATATACACGGCGCGTTGGCAGACGCCTTCGGATGCGTCAAGAATGCCCAGCCCCTCGCTCAATTCGCGCTTCACATCGGATAGCATGGGGAAGGGCAGGTCTTTGAGATCCTTGTGCTGCTGTTTCCATGCGAGATGGGCGTACTCTGAATCGGTGCTGCCGCCTAGCAGTTGGGCGTCGCGCTCGGCGAAGTCGGATGTCATTCTGCCGAAGGCGGCAATCTCTGTTGGGCACAGAAACGTAAAATCTTTTGGCCTCCATGCCGACAGCTGCTTTTAAATTGAATTCAGGTAGTTTTGCGCCAATGCCAAGCATAATTCTGCCCTCTTTCTGTCCCGGCCTCTTTTCGGGGATGCATCTCAGTATGTTGTTGGATACTTGTCAAATGGAATCGTTTTTGGCGCGCTGCGCAAGCACGGCCTTTCGAAGGTCTTCCTTTTCTTTGCCGAGTTCGTCCAGTAGGGCGCGCATGGGCCAATCGGCTGAAACCGGTGTCATGGATGCCCATAGTTGGCGCGGCATTTCGGACAATCGATACGCCTTCATCAGGCGGTGGAGCTCCGTTTCGCGTAACCCGGAAAGAATAATCGCGCGTCTGAGTTCTGAGGGGCGCCCGACGGCGCTCAGGCCGGGATGAGCGGTCAAATGGCTGAGCGTCTCTTTTTGTAACGCAGCGTCGATAAACACGAGCGGAAGGTGTTCGAGGTCATGTGCCGCCAGCAGGTCGACAAGTGTTTTCTGTTCGCCGACCGAGTAGCCGGCGACGAGGACGGCGACTGCGCCGAACATCGGCGTGTCGCCTTTGCCGATTGCATTGAACGTGCCTGTGTTTTCTTCTGCCACGTGGAATTCTCCTTGCTGTGTCGCGGGGTGGTTGCGGACAAGTGGAGTCATATCATGACGCGGCCTGAATTGCCAACAGTGGGTGTTTGCCACTCCGCTTCGCTCCGTTGCCGCCGAGGCGTCGGCCTGTCTCCCTTCGGTCGGCTGGGAGTTTGGATTGCGCTGCAGCCCAGGGGGCCGCGAGGTCAATGAGCGCCTTTTCCTGCTCACATACCCACCCACAGACCCACAGACCCACACACGTAATGCTTGAGCCCATGAACAGCGCCATGGCTTCAGTGGGGGGAGGGCGATGATCAGATTGTCAACAAATGCGATTGATCATTTTGGCTGAGGTTGCTTTAATCTCTGGAATTGGTTTTTTCCTGAACTAGGGCATATTATAGTCAAAATAAGGTGGAGCAGCGATGAGTAAAGGGTCGTTTTTTAAGAAACTAGGCAAGCGCAAAGAACCAGAGGCAGCAAAGCCTGAGGACGCCAAGAAGGAAGAGCCTGCCTCCAAAGAGGCAAAAGTGGTACCTGTGAAGGCGAAAGCCGTGCCCGTTGCTGGGAAAAAGGTGCCAATCGCGAAGTCCGCCAATAAGGCTCCTGAGGTGTCCACGAAG
>JAPKCZ010000193.1 GCA_028822745.1 Kiritimatiellia bacterium
CGGATACCAAACGCTTTTATCAGCGCGTGGTCGACGTGGGCTATTTCGAGAAGAAATTTGGTCTCTCAAAGGAGGCGCAAAAGGGTGGGGACTCCTTGTTGATTTTCGCAAAAATAAATGGCCGTAAGCATATTCAATCGACAGATGCGCCCGAGATGATGGCGCTGTACCGTATTCTGCTTACGGCATTCTGAGTCCAAACGTGCTGAGATTGGCCCTATGGAGACACATCTAGAATCGGGGACCACCGTTCCCATGCAGGTTGTTGGGCGCGTGGAAATTGCAGATGGTATTTTCGAACTCACGCTACGACACGATGGATTCCATTTCGAGCCAGGCGAATGCGTCGTCATTTTCGGCCCGGAAGGTGTTTCGCGGCCCTACAGCGTTGCTTCGTCGCCAGCTGAGCATGGTGTTCTGCGCGTCTTGTATCGGCGCATGCCCGATGGATTGCTGACGGGTTGGCTTTGCGAGCGTCAGCCCGGAGATTCGATGATGGTGAGTTACGCCTTTGGTGATTTCCGCCCGAATGCAGAGACCCGGAGTCAGGAGCATAGTCCAGTATTTATTGCGACGGGCGTCGGCATCGCACCTTTTTTGAGTACGGTGCGCGATGGGCGCATTCATGCCTCGCGCCCACGTTGCCTATATGGCGTGCGCCACCTCGCGGACGTGGTCGACCGTGAGCTTCTGGGACGGTGCTGTGAGCTGCAGCTGGCCGTTTCTCGTGAAAAGGTCGACGGGGTGCATCACGGGCACGTGGACGCGCTTGTGCAGGCGCTTGATGTGAATCTCCCGCGCGATTACTTTCTGTGTGGACTTGATACGATGGTTTATGCGCAATCCGACTGGCTCGAAGCGCAGGGTGTCCCCGCAGAACGTGTGCACACGGAAGTCTTCTTTACGGCGTCGTAGAACCGCAGCCCATGCTTGGGGGCCTTTGGGTCAGTCCTGAATACTGTTACCTTAAGCTCTTCCGCCCCTGATAAGATTAACCGCAGAGGACATGGAGGGTCGCAGAGGGAATTTTGCAAATCTCGTTTTCTCAGCGATCCTCCGCGTCCTCTGCGGTTAATTCTGATCTGCGTGAACAGGAAGGCATTGATGGCAGAGCTGCTTAAAGTAGCAGCGTTTAGATCAGTCCTGTTTGCGGGAATCGCGCCGTTTACAGGCATCTTCATACAGAACGCCTGCCCGGAAGGATGAGCGTACCAGAGGGCCAGAGGCAATACCTGAGAATCCCATCTCGAGTGCTTCGTCTTTCCAGTCATCGAAGCGATTCGGTGTGACGTAGGCTGCGACAGGGTAGTGGTTGGGCGTCGGGGCCAGGTATTGACCAAATGTTAAAATGTCGACCTGTGCATCGCGTAAGGCCTTCATCGTATCGGTTACATCCTGATCTGTTTCGCCCAGACCCATCATGACACTTGATTTTGTCATCAGCTCAGGGCGCAGTTCTTTGGATGCTTCGAGAATGCGGACGCTGCGTTTAAACGAAGCGCGACGGTCTCGGACGTTCTGCGTGAGGCGTTCGACGGTTTCGACGTTGTGTGCAAACACTTTCAGCGGAGCACCATTGAGAAGCTTCGCGAGGGCGGCTTCGTTGCCGTCCATGTCGCTGCCCAGTAATTCAAGTCCGACGTCTGGGGCAATGTCGTGTACGGCGTCGAGGCAGGCGCGATAATGCGCCGCGCCTTCGTCGTCCAAATCGTCGCGATTGACGACCGTGATTACGGCGTATGTGAGGCCCATCGATGTAATGGCATGCGCGAGACTTGATGGCTCCTTTGGGTCCGGTGGCTCGGGCTTTCGTTCGTGGCCGACGGAGCAAAAACGGCAGGAGCGGGTGCAGGTTTGGCCACCCACCATGAAGGTCGCTGTTCCGCGTCCCCAGCAGTCATGGATGTTGGGGCAGCGCGCTTCCTCGCAGACCGTGTGTAAACTGTTGTCTTGAACAGCGGACGACGTGCTTTCGAATTTCTTCAGCGTTTCGCCGGAGGGAAGCTTAACTTTAAACCATGGCGGCAGCGGCTCGCGCCGCTTACGCTTGGTCAGATTTGGGATGACAGTTTGCATGCGAAGCGCGATCCCGAGGGCCTAATTGTTTGCGTCGCGCAAACGCTCGATGATGACAAATGCCAGCGCAGCGCGCTCGTTGCGTGTCAAATTCTTCTCAAGGTCGGTCAGCGTCGCCTGTATGCGTGGCGACGAGGTTTCGTCCTCATTCGCCAGACGCATGGCATCGCTGAGTTGACCTTGGTTGATGCAGTAGACGGACTCGCCGCCGAGTATCGAAACGGGATCGACGCTCATCCACATCCTCCACTGCCACAACCGCCACCACTGTTGGCAGGGCCTTCGCCCGGTCCAAAACTAGCGCCACAGCCGCAAGACTTTTTGACGTTAGGGTTGCTCAACACAAATCCGGATTGCACGAGGTCATCGGAAAAATCGACCTTGAGACCGTCGAGATAGACCACGTTGGCTTGATCGGAAACCACGCGAAGTGCGTCTGACTGGTACACAACCTGGTCACCGTCTTCCATGGTATCATCGATGACGGCATCATACGTCATGCCGGCACAGCCACCTGGGCGTACGCCCAAACGCAGAAAACGCTCATCGTCGAGGCCGAGTTCAAGTAATTTTGACTTAGCCTTTTCTGTGACGTCAATGTTGACTGCTGTCATTGTTTCAGTACTCATTGTTGCTCCTTGTTTTGTAAACCCATAGGCTTGAGGGGATTATGCCCTTTTGGCCAAACGTGACAAGGCGATCTGTTTCACCTCTTGGTCCATTCGGGACGGACCTGTACATGTCCATATAATGCGAGCAATGCGTTGGTTCTGTCAAGGCACGCTTTAGATATAGGTGTTTTTCGCTCTTATATCTTGAGTCGTACTCGTGAAGCGGTTATAAGTCTTGGCCCTTAATAAAGGATAAGAATTTTGGATGATTTAGATCGATGCGCCGCGCTTGGACTGTGCGTTGATGAAAAGGACCGTTAATGCCCGCCATACCCAGACAAGTTGAATATGCACTGATGGCATTGGTGGATATGCATTCTGCTCCCGCAGGCCAGCTATTTTCCGTTCGCGAGCTTGGTGAGCGTCATCATGTGCCCTTTGATGTCTTGTCCAAGGCCATGCAACGTATGGCGCGCGCCGGAATCCTGTCGGCAGTGCAGGGCGTGAACGGGGGCTATCGCATTGTTCGGGAATTGGGCAGTGTTTCACTTTTGGAGGTTCTGGATGCCGTTTCGGGCGAAATGCACACCGTAAATTGCTTGAAAACGGATAAAAGTTGCCCCTTGGAGACCAGCTGCACGGTATCGAATATCATGTCTGATCTCGATGCAAGGCTGCGACACTTCTACGCGGGCATTTGCATCAGTGATTTGATGGATGGTCGTGTACAGACCGTGTGTGGTGATTCGACAACCACAAACGGTTCGGTTAAATAGGTTTTATTTTGACTTGTTTTGCTTGCGGGCGGACACGTATGGCTCTAGCATTGTTTTTAATCGAGATAGAAGGCGAGGACAGTCAATATGACTGAGGCAGTTGAGACCTTCCAGAAGGAAGACTATAAGTACGGCTTTGAGACCGACGTCGAGGTGGATACCATCGAAAAAGGTCTGGACGAGGACGTCATCCGGACCATTTCCAAAAAGAAGGATGAGCCGCAGTTCCTACTCGATTTTAGGCTGAAGGCCTATCGCTGGTGGAAAGACCAGAAGGAACCATCGTGGGCCTGTGTGGACTACAAACGCATCGATTTTCAGGATATTCGCTACTTCTCCGCGCCGAAGAATCTTCCGCAGTTGGATAGCCTCGATGAGGTCGATCCTGAAGTGATTCGCACCTTCGAACGACTGGGAATCCCTATCGATGAGCAGAAGCGTTTGTCGGGTGTCGCGGTGGATGCCGTTTTTGACAGTGTCTCTGTCGGTACGACCCACAAGGACATGCTCGCCGAACACGGCATCATTTTCTGCTCATTCGCGGAGGCGGCTCGCGAGCATCCGGAGCTGATTCAGAAGTATTTGGGGACTGTCGTCCCGCCCACCGATAATTTTTACGCCGGATTGAACTCGGCCGTCTTCACCGACGGATCGTTCGTTTATATCCCGAAGGGCGTGACCTGTCCGTTGGATCTGTCGACTTACTTCCGCATCAATGCACGCGAGACCGGCCAGTTCGAACGCACGTTGATTATCGCTGAGGAGCGCAGCAGCGTATCTTACGTGGAAGGGTGTACCGCACCCATGCGTGATGAAAATCAGCTGCATGCAGCAGTCGTCGAACTGATCGCTTTGGATGATGCGGAGATCAAGTACTCAACCGTTCAAAACTGGTATCCCGGCGACGAAAACGGCAAGGGTGGCATCTATAATTTCGTCACGAAACGTGGCCGCTGTGCTGGTCGGAACTCCAAAATCTCGTGGACCCAGGTTGAAGCGGGGGCTGCTGTTACGTGGAAATACCCCAGTGTTATTCTGAAGGGTGACAACTCCGTCGGTGAATTCTATTCGGTGGCCTTGACGAATCATAAGATGCAGGCCGATACCGGTACGAAAATGATTCACATCGGAAAGAACACCCGCAGTACGATTATTTCCAAGGGTATTTCCTGTGACGCGTCGAGCAACAGTTACCGCGGCTTGGTGCGAATCACGCCGGGCGCTGAAGGTGCGCGTAATTATTCGCAGTGTGATTCGATGCTGGTTGGCGATACGTCAATCGCGAACACGTATCCTTACATCGAAGTGGGCAACGATTCGGCTGTCATTGAGCACGAAGCGTCGACGTCGAAAATCAGCGAGGAACAGCTCTTCTATTTGCAGTCGCGCGGACTGGATATGGAAGGGGCCATTTCGTTGTTGGTTAACGGCTTCTGTAAAGAGGTGTTCAAGACGCTCCCGCTGGAATTTTCAGTTGAAGCTGTAAAACTTTTGGAAATGAAACTTGAAGGAAGCGTGGGCTAACGCGAACGCCGTGTACCTCTGGAACCCATCCATTGGTAAGCTCACTCAATAAAGGTAAAGACCATGTTAGAGATTAAAGATTTATGCGCTAGGGTTGTTGACGGTCCTGATATTCTGAACGGCGTGAACCTTTCGGTGAAGGCTGGCGAAATGCAT
>JAPKCZ010000194.1 GCA_028822745.1 Kiritimatiellia bacterium
GATTTGACGAAGATGGTTTTGTGGACGTCGAAATTCCAAAGCACGACGAAAAACATGACCACGAGCGCCATGATGGTGAAAATCATGGCTTGGCCGGAACGGCGCTTCGATTGAAAGAAATGGTGTTTACGCATGAGGCTTTGGTTACCAGGACATGTCTTCTAGATAGAGAGCGTAATGCGACTCCATGTAGGCTTCGCCTTCGAGATCAACATCATCGGCAAGGAAGAACGATCGGTGCATGGGGACCCAAAGTCGGTAGGCCTGACTGGCGCGGACCCTGAGCATTTGATCCGTCGCTGGATTTCCTCCGGGGATCGAACCGCTAAGGGACGCCTGGTAAGAGATATCGTTCCAGTCTTCGTAATCGAGAAGGAAACGTGAATCGCCGAGGGTCTCGCCGGCAAGATATTCAGGAACACGAGCGCGTTCAATCGGGTACTGCATGGAATTCGGTGTTGCGGCTAGGGTTTGATCCCAAACGGTGCCCGGGGATTGCCTTTGGACAAGATCCTGCAACCATGGATTGTCATTTACATAATAATCCGGTTGTAGCATCAAGCCAGCGTTTGGGATGCTGGCCACGTCGACGACCTTTTCGACCATGAATCGGTTTAGACCAACGGATTTGGCGCGGGCACCACGCATCGCAGCATGGTGCAGCACTTCTTTGGCGGCAATAATCTGGGACAATTGCAGCATGCCCATCATCAGAAGCGACACAACCGCGATAACAACGCAGGATTCAATCAGCGATTGGCCCTGGTTGCCACGTCTCGGTTGTGTCGTCTGTATGATGGTTGTGATGGTCAACCTATGTCGCTTATGGAGAACCGGCGCCATCGGCGTCGAGGTCACGCAGCCAATCAGCGGATTCGGTATCTGTCGCTGCGCTTGCAGCACTCGAATCACCACCCAATTCATTGACCGCACCACTCATTTTCTGACGAATCGTATCACCGAACACACCAAAAATGGCGATGGCGGCGATGGCGATGATAACCACGATGATGATATATTCGACCATCGTTTGGCCGCTTTTACGGCTGGTCTGGCGTTTCTTTTTCATGTGTCCCTCTTTCTTGTCTGAACAACTCAGTTTCTTCGTTGTCGTCTTGTCATGCTCAGAGAGCGTCCAAGATTAGCAAATCGACTATCGAGCTCAGGGGTATTCCGATGCGATATGATCTAAAACACGGCCACTGTTTTCCCTGAACGTATATAGAAAAACACCTATCACGCTGCACAGTAGAACCATCGCTGATGCAACGAGAATGAACTCGATCATGGCTTGACCGCCCCGGCGGTGTGTAAATCCGTATCTTTTAATGGGAACAGCCACGCTGGCATATACCTCTCAAATTGAATAAGGGTTTAAATAGCACGAAGTCTGCCAATGGGCATAGATGTCTGTTCATTTCCTAAATTACACAAGAAATGCATCAATCTGTCTATAGAATTTCGTAGAACTGTGTGTACTTCTACACACCCGCGTATTGTTGTATGCGCTTCCGTTGCCGAAAATTCCTAATCCAGGCGTGATTTTTTTTCACAACTATCTTGTGCCTAGATCCTAATGGATCATATGATGCGCGAGTTAGAATTTTGCGAAAATCTACATTTTTCGGCAATTTGGGTATGTGAGGGTGAGAATCCGCTCTTAGCGTTTCCCCTAAGGGATTATACACGATATGTCATCTGTCGACTTACCTGGTTTCGAAATCATCGAAAAAATTGGCACCGGCGGCATGGCCACCGTGTGGCGTGCTCGCCAGATATCGCTCGACCGAATTGTCGCGATCAAAATTCTTAATCCCAATTTTTCAAGTGATCAACTTGATATCAGCCGATTTCAGAACGAAGCACAGGTCGCCGCGGCCTTAAAGCACGCTGGCATTGTCCAGGTCTATGATGCCAAATCTGTCGACGGCCTTTACTTTTTCGTCATGGAGTATGTGTCGGGCTATACGGTTGGTGAATGGATAAAACGTAAAGGTGTGCTACACGAAGACAATGCACTTCTCGTTGTTGAGTGTGTTGCTGCTGCGCTTAAGTATGCATGGGATACGCGTCGCCTTATTCATTGCGACGTCAAGCCAGACAACGTGCTTGTTGATGCTGACGGCAGTGTGAAGGTGTCTGATCTCGGCCTCGCACGGACATTGAGCGCAATGTCGCGCGGCGAGGAGGAGTCCGATGAGGTGTTGGGGACACCGTATTACATGTCGCCCGAGCAGGCGCAGGGACTGGGTGATCTCGATTTTCATACCGACATTTATTCGTTGGGCGCCATGTTGTTCCACATGTTAACCGGTCAGATCCCGTTCCACGACCAAGACATCGAAAGCGTCATGGAGTTGCAAGTGACAACGGATTTGCCTTCGGTTAGGGATATCAATCCGGATGTGTCCCCCGCGGCCGCGGCGCTTGTCGAGCGCATGACCGCGAAGTCGCCGGATGACCGTCAACAGGATTGGGATGAGGTTTTAAGTGATGTCGACGATGCAAAATCCCAAAAGGCTGTTCGTAAATTCAGCACGACGGACACCATGCGACTGCTTAAACGACGAAATCAAATCAACAGTATTCATGGTAAGAGCCGACGCCCATTCGTCGGCACGCTAATCATACTTTTTGCGGCTACGGCGGCCATTTTCCTGATGTTTAATAAATTTTCGGAGACCATACAGGATATGGAGGCTAGGAACGCTTCATTGGCCATCCCGAAAGAACACATCGCCAAAGCTGCGGCTCTGCCACCATCTGATCCGCAGGCGCAATGGCAAAAAATGCTTAACAAGGCAACGCAATGGGCGGCGTCTAATCCGTCAAACTATGACGACGCCATGACGCGTTTTCGCGATATCGCGCTGGCTTGTCCTGACGAAGACATTGTTGACATGGCGAAGCAAAACATCGATGAAATCGAGCAAGCGCGGACCTTGGCTCGTGACGATGTCATGAGAACGCTGGATACCCAGGTGCAGCTTTTGTTGGAAGCGAAAGACTACGATGAAGCGGCCAATCTGTACGCCTTGTACGTGGGGCCATTTGCCCAGGCGACCAAGCATGCACGCGAGCAGATGGCGGCGTCGTACCGCTCGAAGGTCTTGGAGGTGCCTACGAAAGCGCCTGTCGTGGTTAATGGTGAAGACGTACTTGGCGACGTTGCGGAGCACCTGTTGAAAGGGGAGTACGATACCGCTGTACGTTCTCTGTATGACCATCTGCGCGATTTGCCTCAACGTGGTGAAGCCGAACGTTTGTACGTGGCTTATGATGTTCTGAAGGCAGGTGTTGGCTTTGAGCGCGTTATTCTTGAATCGTTCCACCGTCAGCGCGGTAAAGTCATCAACGTTCAACTGGAAGGACGTACAAAGGCTTATCTCGTCAGAAATGTGAGTAAGGGTTCTATTCACTTTGTGAATGCGGATGAGGCGCTTTCCGCCGATGCTGAGGTCCTGTATGTCCGACTCAACGACTTGACCTACGCGGAGCGTCTGTCACGTCTGCCGCGTGAAAAGGACGAGGCAACAGCGCTTTCCTGCGGTTTGATGGCTCTGGAGGCCCAGGCGAATGCCTATGCATTGCGTTATTTCTCTGAAACGCACGAAGCACTCGCCGCGCCACTGGTGGCTCGGCTCCGAAAGATCACGCCCTAGCGTTCATGTCGCTGAAATCGCCTTTTTTCGCGTTCTCGACATTTTTCTTTTCTTGCAGTTTCAGACGGCATCTGTAGCATTTTCGTATCACCGCAAAGAAGTCCCTTATCACTCAGGCGGAGGGCTGGATGTCAGGCACAGAACAGATCGAACGACGGTTTATTCGTCACCCCGCAGGCATCCCATTGGATTGCAGTCGCGAAGGACGCAGCGACATTCGAAAAGAATGCATGCGCGACATCAGTTTGGGTGGCATTGCGTTTTTCAGCCACATGCACTTTGACGCAGGCGATCAACTGTAGATCTGCTACCCGCTGATTGGACCGAACACGTGCCTGCGTGGCGAAGTCATCTGCTGTGACAATAGCGAGGACATGCTTAAAAAAGGATATGCATGCGGTCTGCGGTTCCGAAGTGGAGGTGTGCTCTTTCGCGCACGACTCGTTGAGCAGATCTGCCATATCGAAGCATATCGCCGCGCGCAAGCTAAGGTGGGGCGAACACTTACGGCCCAGGAGGCCGCGCTTGAATGCATCCCCATGGTCGCGAACCGGTTTGAACCACAATCGGACCTTTAGCCTGGATTATTCACGTACTCGTGGTTGTATTTCATAACACATGCGAAAGCAATACCTTACGAAGATAACCACGGATGGCACAGATGACACTGATTCTCTCCGGCGAAGTCGGCGCAATCCGTGATATCAGTGTAATCCGTGGTTGAATTCATTGTATTTGGGTTTCTTCGCAGAAACGAGATGAATAGATCAGATTAGGCTCTCGGTCCTGTTCTGACATAATCCCGCCGTTGCGTCGTTTTTCTGTGTAAACCCGGACGAAACGTAAGGCGCTTATTGCGTCTCCCAGAGCGTCTTAACTCCGAATTTCAATCAAAAAGGACGAATGAGAGCAACACTTTCTGTCAATGATTGTTGACATTTCAATCCGCGATTTGCTAAGTTACTTGCCTTTTTAGGTGAAATGATCACGTCCTTCCCCGAAGGATGTATACTACAGAGGTGGGATCTAGATGGCTGTAAAGAGTAAATCCGCTGCGAAAAAATCAGCAAAGAAAACAACGGCCCGCAAGGCTGCGTCTCCAAAGGCCGCAAAGAAAAGGCCTGCCGCTAAGAAGCCTGCTGCTAAGAGAGCAACGCCTAAGAAGAAGGCCGCACCCAAAAAGAAAGCAGCCGCTAAGAAGCCTGCTGCTAAGAAGCCTACTGCTAAGAGAGCAACGCCTAAGAAGAAGGCCGCACCCAAAAAGAAAGCAGCTGCCAAGAAGGTTGCCGCAAAAAAGCCGTCTCCAAAGAAGATCGCCAAGAAGCCGTCTGCCAAAAAAGCATCTTCGAAAAAGGCCGCTCCTAAGAAAGTAGCTTCAAAGAAAGCGTCTGCCAAGAAGCCAGCTGCCAAGAAGCCAGCTGCTAAGAAGCCAGCTGCTAAGAAGCTGAACTCTATTAAAGTGGCCCCTGCGCGAACGGG
>JAPKCZ010000195.1 GCA_028822745.1 Kiritimatiellia bacterium
CTTCATGGGGGTGACGGTCGGTCCGGATGGCATCTCCTTCGAAGGTCGCACCGTCAACGTGTCCAGCAGCGATGACGAGAAGATCTTGGCCACGCTCGATTCCCCCGCCTTCAAGAACGGCCTGGCGCTGCTCAACACCGCGCAGCCTGCGCTGAAGCCGTTTTCCAGCCTGGCCAAGGCGGCCGTGGAGGGGATCTGCTCGAGGAGCAAGAATGCGACCGTCCACTGCTTCAACCTTGGTCTCGATTTCGCCGGCGGCGCGACTTCGGCGCGCCTAGCCTACGGTTCCTACGTCATCGTCCAGACGAACGAAACCGCGTTCGACTGGAATCGCTTTGTGTGGAACGGCGATGCTTTGGCGCTGCAGCCGAAGAATGCGCAGGAAGCTCAAATCGACTTCAACTACGTGATTGTCGCAGTCACGCCCTTCTCGCCTTCGGAGGCCGGCACGAAGCCGACTAAGCGCGCTGCGAAGGCCTGACTTAGTTTAGAGTCGGCTCAAAATTGCAGGTACCGCCGCACGGTCGGATCACACAACTCAAGCACCTGCCGGGGCGGCGACAGTTCCCGGTCCAAGCCGAGGTTGATCAGCACATACTTGACGAGGGCTTCCCGGACTTGCACCTGCAATCGCGCGTCCGTCATCGCGTAGTCGTAGGCAATCAGGGACTGCTGCTCGGGCTTGAGCTTGGGGTGAGGCATGACCTCGAAGGACACAACGTTGGCCCACAGCGGATCCTCCGGGATCGCTTCGAACGGCGGGCGTGTCTCGCCGATGGTCTCGATGCGGCTGAGCAGAAAGTCGCGGAAGCCGCGGCGCTCATGGCAATACGCCCGCACATGCCAGCGGTTGCCGTCGTTGATAACGGCCGTCGGCCGGATCCAGCGCCACGCTCCGGCCGGGTTTTCCATCGACCGGTAGTAGCAATGCACGTCCGCCGGCTCGCCCGCGGTCTGCATGATGTTGCGCGCCACCACGCCATCGATGCGCCGCGCCGGTGGCAGCAGGGCTTCGAAGGGTGCGGTGGGGCTGGAAAAGCGGTCCTCGACCGTTCCGATGGTTGCCCACCTCCATGGCGAAGTTGAGAGATCGTTCGGAGATGATTCCACGGTATTCATCGAATGGCGCATGAAAGTCCCAATGGGAAAGGCGATGGTGTCGATGCCTGCCGTCGATCGCTTCACTATAAAGAGCGGGCTGGGAATCGAACGAGCAGTCTACTTCGACCAATGGCGTCTACTGATCGAGGTCTGTAGACATCCACGGCTGTGGCTGGGATGGCTGAAGTATCGATTTGGCCGCGATTGAAACTAACGAGTCTCTCACCAAAGCGAAACAGGGCCTGACGCCAATTACTCCAGGTGCCTTCGGACAAGACAACTCAATAAAGATTTCGATAGCGATTCCTCGAAATGGATCGTTATTCTGCACGCACGCGAAGGGCAGGCGTTCGTCGAGAACATTTGATATGAACAAAAGCATTGCTGACATACATCCGATTGTTGTTTACGGGGCCAGTGGCTATACCGGGAGCTTGGTTGCGAAAGAACTATTGAGGCGCGGCTTCAAGGTCGTGCTTTCTGGCCGTTCAGAGGCTGCATTGCATCAAATCTCTGCCGAACTAGACGGTATAAGCGAGGTGCGAGCAGTAGAATTGAACGAGCCCGCTTCGCTGCGTGCGGTGTTGAGAGGCTGCTCAGCAGTGATCAATTGCGCGGGGCCGTTTTCGGAGACCGCTGATCCGCTGGTATCGGCTGCTATTGCAGTGGGTGTTCATTACCTGGATACCAGCGCCGAACAGCCGCACGCGCGAAGGATGTTTGAAGTCCACGACGGGCCCGCGCGTCAGGCGGGAGTGACGCTGCTGCCAGCAGCAGCATTTTACAACGCCCTTGGCGACTTGATGGCACATGCGGTTAGTGCGGAAATGGGCGCACTTGAAGAGGTCACATCGGCCTACGGTGTCCGAGGATGGAACATGACTCGTGGTTCGAGAGTAACTGCGGTCAACTTCATGCGTGATCGAATCGGCTTCTCTGACGGGCGACAGCACCGCCTATCGACAATTCCAAAGTTCACCCGTTTTGAGTTTCCTCACCCTCTGGGTCGCAAACGTGTCATTGTGGACTACCCATTGGGTGAACCGATCACGGTCCCGAGGCATACTGATACAAAAAAAGTGACCTGCTTGATGTCGGAAGAGGCATTTGCCGATGGCTTCTACATCAGACTGGTCGTCGCCCTTGGCAGTTCCATTCCCCTGTTGGCCCCTCTACTGCGTTGGGTAATGCGACGTCGACGCAACCCCCGACCCGAGCAGATTGCAGGGTCCGATTTCGTAATTGAGATACGCGTTCGGAGCACACGGGCTACGCGTCGCGGGACAATCTTCGGAGCGGACATCTACGGCATTAGTGCCATCATCATCGCAGAGGCGGCGATGAGGCTGCTCGGTTCGGGAGGCGTGCGTAGCGGGACGCTGAGCGCAGCAGAGGCTTTTGATTCACGCCGGTTTCTCGATGCCCTTGCCAATCATGGAGTGCGTTATGAAATTGATCAGCCGATTGCTTTGGTAGAGTCGGCATGACACCAGTAAACCTGGGCACGACACCTTGATACGCGGAATCCTTCGTCCGTGAAGTCGAGCTACTTTCCAATTCCTGCGATGCCGCTGCCACGGCAAGAATTTATTCGTGAGATGCTGTGTTAGAGTTCATAACATACGGAATCACTTTGAGGTGTCGCGGAGGTATGGAAATTTTTGCCGTGTGGAAAACAATAATGACCGGCATGATGCTTTTGCATTTCAAGGTAAACAAGAGATTGTCTTGTACTGCTCCCGATGTGCTTTTAAATATTTGGACCGGCAATATCGGCCGTTGGAGAGTTGCGGCGGGTTTTGAGGTGTGGTTGTTCGATGGGGCGGGTCAAGTATGTTGGAATCAACAATGCCAATGGCTTGAGTTTCATCGCCTGCCGAATCAGGAACGCGACGTGAGGTCATTTTTTGTTGCATACGCAGAGAAATGCGCCGGCCTGGGTTCAGGGAAAGATCGGGAGTTTGCTCACAGCCCTGACAGACTGAGCGTGTCGCGGGCTAGCGA
Organism: Kiritimatiellia bacterium; assembly: GCA_028822745.1. GTDB lineage: Bacteria > Verrucomicrobiota > Kiritimatiellia > UBA8416 > JAIOPI01 > JAPKCZ01. Next base: position 3,106 of record JAPKCZ010000195.1, read on the forward strand.
AGCGCACCCTGCCTCTATGCCAGGACAACTGGAACTACTCCACGATCACCATCGAGTTCGCCGTAGGCGCAGAACAGGATGATGTGCTACGGGCGATCGTGCGGCAGGTGCTCGCCGTCATCAGCCACGTCGGCCAGCCGCCAAGCGAAGCCACTGTACAAGCCCCGGGACTGTCGGCACCGACGCTTGCCTGATCGGCACAACTATTTGATTTATATGAATTAAGGAATCAGATGCCTAATAGCGCCGGCGAGTAGAAAATCCAGTTCTGCTGTGTTCGATGATGGTCCCAGCCGAGCTATTGATTGTGGTGCGCAATCACAATGCATCAATCTCAACTCCAATATATGTCAAATTGCCCGGCCATTCACGGCGCGGTTCCCAACATAAAGGCCTTACGAATCGCCTCGCCGCAAAGCACCGACTTGTAGTAGGGCGTGTCGCTCTTATTGATCGAGATAGCAGCATCGTAACGCGCAACGATGCCGTAGTAGGTTTTGCTTGCGTCGATCCATGGATAGAAGCCGAATTTGCCAGGGCTGCTGTAGGCCCCGTCACCGCTTGTCGGGTCGTCTTCGATCCAATGCGTGATGGAGTAGTGCCAACTGACTGCATCGGGGGTTGGTGTATAAAGGGACAATGCTTTCCCGGCGCCATCGACACAAGCAGGATCGGACGTGCTTGTGCATACTGCGTAGGAATCGTCTGCAGTCGGATGCAGGAAATGAGACATAACTAGAGGATTGTCTTTCCTGAGCATGCCTTGCAGGAAAGTGGCGTAATCCGCCGACGTTGTCACAATACCGCCAGCGACTATTGGATTTGTAAACGATAGATTAAGGGCCAGCCCTCGCGCGGAAAATGCAGCTAGCAATGCGGTTGTCAAGCCTGCATCATTTTCTGCAGAGCCGTTTATTACCGTCGCGATGGATGGATCAGCGCCACCTTCCAGAACCTCCAAATGGCCAGAGTTGTAATAGAATCGCCCGACAGAGTCAGTCGACCTGATCTTGTTCGCTGTGAATAACAGGCTCATCCCGTTTGAATGATTCAGGCAACTCTGCACGGTCGGAGTCTCCGCCGCGGAGCAATCATCTGCCATGTTGCTGTAACCGCTAGTAAAGTTCAGAAACGGTGCTTCGGCCGCAGGAATTGTCCACTTCTCATCTTGCACCATCGCCTGCGTTTCCAGGACGTAGGCGCCGTATATCCACTTACTCGCCGAGGCGATCATCAATGGTGTGCTGCGGGTGTAGGGAACGGCCATGCCGGCATGGACAGATCCTGAGGCTTGGGTGCCGCTTGTCGTGTCTTTGGCAATTCCATCCGCCGCGCCAATCTCCCAATAGAAACCGTTCCCGCCACTGACATTTTGACTAACAGCGCCGCAGGGAGAGCCCGCCGATGTATCACTGGCAGCTTGTTGGGCTGCGGCAATACGCTGCTGCATCGGCACTGCCACGACTAGGACAGCATCGGCAGCCGAACTGCCCCCTTCGCCGTTGCAGATCAAGTGATAGTTGTAGTTGCCGGCGGCTATAGGATCGACTTGAATAGAACCGGATGTCTTCTGCTCGCCGCTCCACGCCCCGCTCGCACTGCAGTCGACAACGTTGTTACTTGACCAAGTGAGCGTCGCCACACCCCCGGGTGATATCACCGAAGGACTCACGGTGATGGTGTTGCCAGGTTCCCCTGCAGGGGAGTTCGAACATCCTGCGCTGCCCGCGCAAAATAATATGACTATGAATAGAGTGGACGTCTTCCAAAGCACTGGTGGCCTCACGTTCCTTCGACTTGCTTGTTTAGTCACATCCCACCAAGAAGGACCCTTGGAGGCCAAGCGCCGACTGTGACGGTACGGTCCGTCCCCATGGGGCCAACTTCGTTTTAATCCCTTTAATTTGATACGGCTGCATCTTGGGGCGCATCGCGCACGGCGCTTTCCCGATGCGTCCTCGCGCCGCTGCCGCTGCCGCAGCATGGCCATTATTTTGGTCTGGGGGGAAACACCGGCATGTTCTGGGTA
>JAPKCZ010000196.1 GCA_028822745.1 Kiritimatiellia bacterium
CATTAAACAGGTATATTATAATACTCGATATGGAAACAGAGTACCAACGTCCATTTCAAGGAGAGACGCATGAAGCATTTGAGCATGGAAGAAAAAAGCAGAATGGAGCGAGACGGATTCCACATTGCCCGGGCTCTGTTCAATACTGAAGAAATCAGCGAAATTCGACGTGTTTTCCAGGAACAGGGCGACAGCGGCGTCACACCAGGGCTGCAGAATGATGACAGACTGCAGTCCAATGAAGCACTGGCCAAATACCCTCGCATGATGATGCCTCACCGCCACGCTGACCTACCCGTCGGCCCGGTCTCGCTGTCGGCCATGCTCGATCCGCGTATTGGGGACATCCTTCACGACCTCTATGGCGAAGCCGCTGTGGCTGCGCAGAGCATGTTCTATTTCAAACCGCCGCAGGCGCGCGGGCAAGGGCTCCATCAAGACAACTTCTATCTCAAGGTCGCTCCGGCCAACTGCATGGCCGCCTGGGTAGCGGTCGATGACGCTGACGAGGACAACGGGGGGCTGATGGTCATCCCGGGAAGTCACAAATTGGGTCTGGTGTGCCCTGAACAGGCCGACCCCACCGTATCCTTCACCACGGAACACATTCCCACGCCCGAAGGCATGCAGGTCGTGCCCGTCATCATGAAGGCAGGCGATGTCCTGTTCTTCACCGGGAGCCTCATCCATGGGTCCTACCCCAACACAAGCGACACACGCTCCCGTCGCGCACTGATCTTCCATTATGGCCCTGCCAGCATGAAAGAAATCTCGGGTCACTACAAACCCCTTCTAGACTTCGAGCAGCACGAACTCGATGGCGTGCTCGCGGCCACCGGCGGGGGCCCATGCGGCACCGAATTCGTCGCTGTTGGCTCCGCATAAGGGCAGCCTTGCAGAATTTCAAGCCTCTGATGAAGAAACCCAACACCCGCAGGGCGAAGACGGCTCTGTGTCCTCTGCTAACTCAAGCGTAGCGGGTGTTAATTCTTTTCTTTGGCCTATGGGATGCTAGTGAATCCTGCTCGTAATCGTAATCTTCTCGAAAATTTCGATTATGATTACGAACGATGGTGGGGCGATCTCCCTACACCATTTTCCACAACAGGGGGTTTTTCAGCGGAATCGAAGGATGACGCTTCCGTTGGGCAAGAGACATGAAACCGACAAGGCCTTGGCAAGTGGGCCGCCTGAATGTTTCATTTACCTATTTGAGCTCGAAACTGGGCCGCTTCATTCCGAGCCTCCTCAATTGTTCTGACCGCACCGTCTACCTCTCTCTGGACCCCTCGGCCCAGAGCGCGCAAGCGTCGCACTTCCGCTCGATTAGCACGCCCGTCACACTCAGTAGCGCGTTTTTCGAATAATTCGTCCGTATCGGTATGTTTCTTGACCATGACTGTTCTCTTATAGACCTGTGTGCCCGGTTTGTCCTGCATGAACAACGGGCTTTTTCTAGAGGCGAACGAGCACTGTATCATATTTTTTCGCAACACTCGATATAGAAATGAAAAAGCGGCGTGGACCCCAACCGCACACATGAACATCCCAACCATCGCTCGCAGGATACTGGGTGCTAGCCTGCATTATTCATCAACCCACTACCCATAATCGTAACGTGCTCATCGATCACAACTTAACCACGGATGGCACGGATAGGGCCGGCTTCGCCGGCAGCCATCAGTGAAATCCGTGGTTTCTTCTGTTTCGCAAATATCAGATAAATAGATCAGGCGCTGATTCTTGAGGCTGAACGCTTCCCGGCGCGCTGTTCGCGAGGAGTAAGGGTACTAGGAAAGCAGGAGGTTTAGGTCGTCGGCGGTGAGTTGGGAGACCAGACTGTTGGCTTGCGTGATGATGGCATCGGCGAGACCGCGTTTGCGTTCCTGGAGCTCAAGAATCTTTTCTTCGACCGTGTCTTTGGCGACGAGGCGATAGGCGAATACGTGGCGCTCTTGGCCAATGCGATGTGCGCGGTCAATCGCCTGAGCTTCGACGGCAGGGTTCCACCAAGGGTCAAGCAGTATGACATAATCTGCTGCGGTGAGATTAAGTCCGACGCCGCCGGCTTTGAGACTGATCAGAAAAACAGGACAGTCCGGATCTTCTTGAAATTCGCGCACGCGTGCCTGTCTATCGCGTGTGCGCCCGTCCAGGTAAGCGTAGGGCGTGCCTGCGGCATCGAGCCTCTGTCGCACGAGGGCCAAAAACTTTGTGAACTGGGAGAAAATCAAGACTTTGTGACCCGCAGGTACGATGTCCTCTAGTAAACCCATTAGTGCTGAAAGTTTAGCGCTGTCCATGCCTTTGCGTGTGTCGTTAACGAGGCCAGGATGGCAGGCGGCCTGGCGCAGCCGTAGCAAGGCCTCAAGAACCATGATTTTCGATTTGGCTAGACCGGAATCAGCAATCTTTCCAGCAAGCGCGGCCTGATAGTAGCTGCGCAGGTCGTTGTAGATGGCGCGTTGTTGCGCTGGCAATTCACACAATATGGTTTCTTCTGTTTTAGCGGGCAGCTCGGTAGCGACCTCACCTTTGGTACGTCGCAGGATGAAGGGGCGCACCGCCTGTCCAACGAGAGCGCAGGCCTCGTCCGAGAGTGTCTTACGCGCGGTTGCATCCTTTAGCCAAGCGCCGCCACCGAGCATCCCTGGATTGAGAAACTCGAAAAGACTCCATAGTTCGCCTAGGTGGTTTTCGATTGGCGTGCCGCTCATGGCCAGTCGATGCGTCCCGTTCAGAAGGCGCGCGGCTTTTGCCGTGGCCGAAGAGGCGTTTTTGATGGCTTGAGCTTCATCCAAAATGACATAATGGAAGCGCAGTTTGACCAACATCGTGATGTCGAGACGCATCGTGCTATAGGTCGTCAAAATCAAATCCGCGTCCTGAAATGCGTCGAGTGATTTTGCGCGCTCTTTGCCGTGATGCACCATGACGCGAAGTTTCGGGGTGAACCGCGCAGCCTCCTCGCACCAGTTGAAAATGAGCGACTTCGGAATGACGATCAATGAGGGATCGGTTCGGTTTTTCTGGTATACATCCAGTAGCAGAGCCAGCGCCTGTACGGTCTTGCCGAGGCCCATGTCATCTGCCAGACAGCCACCCAGGTTGAGGTCGCGCAGATAGTGCAACCAGCCAAGCCCTTCCTTTTGGTAGTCCCGCAGCGTGCCGATGAACGTCTTGTGCGGATCACACGCGGAAGGCGCCTTTTCCCGAATGTCAGCACGTGTTTTCTGCGCCTTCTTGTCCCAATTAACCCCAGGGCGCTCACCGAGCAGTGCATCGAGCAGGAAAACCTGGGGCATGTTGAGGCGTAAAACGTCATCGGTCTGTTGGCCAAGTTTGGCGAGCATGGCCAGACGATCCGTGTCTTCGTCTTGTGCAAACACGCCCAAGCTGCCGTCTTTCATTTTAACAAAACCACTGCGCGCGGATAGGGCATGCAGAATGTCGGGCATCGATACGGCTTCACGGTCCTCGCCGTATGTGGCGGCGACGTCAAACCAATCCAAGCCTGATTTGACGGAAATGGAGACGCGGCCACGACGTACGGGCTTGCCTTCAATGTAGATGTGCCATCCCGCTTCCATCAGGCTGGAAAGGCTGCGCAGAGCAGAGGCGGCGGGTGCGCTCCAATCGTCCTCAACGCCATGGGTGGAGAATGGATGTGGGGCGTGGCGCGTGAATCTGTGCTCTTTCAGTTCGGCACGGAAGGCGCGTTCTGCACCGATGTCGCGTGTGAACATTTTTCGGTCCTGGGGAAAAGCGACCTGTGACTTAGGTTCGTCTTCCGAAATCTCCGTTTCGCCGTACAGGAACCTGAGCGCACCACTGAACAATTTTGTCGAACGAATCGCGTCTTCTCGTAGGTAGAGTATCGCCTGGGGCGACACCTGCAGCTCTTCGTACTGAAGCGAGAGTGGAAGGCGCGTTTCCGGGTTGCCCGGTATCTCGTGAAAACGCTCAAGCCAGATATCCGCCATGTCGGCGGGAATGTGAATCGAAGCGTCCTTGCGCAGCATAACGATCCACCCGAAGTTCACACCGTCGCCTAGGCGGGATATGGACTCCGGCCAGACGATGTATCCCGACGCCGTCAAGGCGAGGGGGTCTGAAAGCGGGCGGGACGCCTCGCCGTTGACGAGTTCAGCTGTGACCGTGTAACCCTCTTGCACCTCGTCGACCTTGATGACACATCGCCATGTTTCATCAAGGTCATCTTCGAGCGCAGGCGTGAGGGTTTCCGACGCTCGGTCGCCTGTCGTCAAGTGGCAGCGTCCGGTCGCCAATACAGCTGCAAGCGTTGTGCTGATCATGTTCTCTGGCAACGGCTGGGCTTTGGTCGTCTGGCCAGAAAGAAAGGACCATCTGTCGGACGAAGCAGCCGCCGACACCAGCAATGCCACGGCGCTACGGTATGGCTCGGCGACGTCGTTCGGTAGATCGAGGCGTAATCCGGCGATTCGCGGTTTTCCTAACTGGCCGTTCTTTTTGTAGGTTCTGGTGCCTATTTGCACGACAAACTCACCCATCTGCAGCCGATTTGCGTCGATTAAGAAGCGGACCTCCTCAAGCTTGTCATCACTGAATTGCGTGTCGGGTGTTCCTGTGGGTGCGTAGTCGGCGAGCCTGCGAAAGTGTGTATCCCATGCCGAAGGTGCTTGCCTGTTTTCTTGGTAGTGCTCTCCCCGCGACTCGAAGAATGCGTCCGGGGCATGGCCTTCGGCTTCCTCGCTGATCGCGTCCAGCTCCAGCAGTAAAGCCCAAAGGTGTTTGCATGCTGTCGTTTTCGCGAAGTGCAGGCAACTGCAGTATGCACGAATCTCCTCTTGAGGATTCTTTAGAAGTTCGACCTCGTAGAGGCGAGAGCCGCGTACCGTCGCGCGAACCTCCTCTTCGTTGACCGCCTCAATTTCAACACGTCCCTGGCGTAGGTAGGATTGGCCGCGTTGACGAATGTTTGCGGGAAAATTCTCTCGAAATAGCGTCGTTAGGTTCATAGAGAAGGGGATTCTGCACGAACACGAATCAAATTCAAGAGTTACCCGCTGGGTTAAGCGCCAATCAATTGACTTTTTCG
>JAPKCZ010000197.1 GCA_028822745.1 Kiritimatiellia bacterium
GTGAGTTGATCTGTCGGCGTGACTCGACCAAGATAAGCGGATCACTATCCAGTCCGTACAGGTTGCGTGCGCTTTCGTGAATCAGGTTGCGCCCCATCTTCGAAAAAACGACAACCGAATCTTTGGGCGCCTTCGCAATGGTGTCCGCAACCGTTCGCTTCATGTTCTGGTCGACGGCTTGCAGGTCGCGCTGATGCTGGAGCCAGTTTATGCACGTTAAGATCAAAACCAACACGGCACAGGACACGCCCCATAGCTGAACGCGCTTCGGGACCCGGTCAAGACACCGCTGCAGCCCCATCCCAGCCATCGCCAACAGGAAAGGAAGCAGCTCAAAATAATAAACGGGTCCCGCATAATGCACACCCGGATACCAAAACGCAGCATAACCACCTACCAATGCAACGCCAGACGCCGCCAGCAAGAACGTCCAACGACGACTCAGTCCAAACACGCACAGCAAGACAACCAGCACGGAGGACTTGCTGAACCCGAATAGCCAGTTATCCAGCGAGCGTAGGTTGGTCTCGGTGTTCTGGAGGCCGAGAGCGAGTGTATGCACCATGCGACCACTCCGGGGCCCAAAACCAATACCCTCAGTTGGATTGTAAAATAGATACGTGGACGTACGCGCATCGCCGACAGCCAACTTATTGTAGAGCATGAACATTACCACACCAGAAACGGCCGCTCCTGCGAATAGAAGAAGCTGCACACCGTAGCGTCGCCACTGATGCAGCCGGAAGCGCGCCAACGCATCAATACCAAACGGGACAGAAATCAAGGCGGCAGAATAGGTGCGATTGTTGAAATACAGCGCCCAACAAAGTCCTGACACAATGGCGTAGCCCCATCGACCCGTGCTCTGCCATCTCATATAAGACGCAAGCATTAGGGTGCAGCAGGTCAGCGCACTGCTGTGACTCAACAGCGTTCCGTGCATCGCAAGAAACACTGGCATGAGGCATGCCATGATGGGCAACAACAGCAAGCGCAACCCCAGCGCACGACCAAGCCAGGCCAAGGCGAAGATGTTCAGAAAGGCCGAGACAGAGACCATCAAGCGCGGACTACCAAACCAAACACCGACGCTAAGCCAGAGGGCGTGGGCAAATGGATAACGCGAAAGCCATCCCGCGCTGGGATCCATGATGATCATGCCCCTACCCAATTCCTCCGCCAGTATTCCAGGATAAGGGTCTTTGATTTTGCCCGATGCGAAATGATGGGCCTGAAAAAGGTAACTGCTTTCGTCCCAAGTCACCGTGGCACCACGGTACACGTGTTCAGAAAGAAACGCCCCCGAGATGGCAGCCAGAAGGGCTAGGCCAAGCAGTGCAAGTGTTGAAGGCGTACGAATAAATCGAATTACTGACACGGAATGGCTTCACATTAATTGTTACTAGTCGATACTATAGCCGCAAGGAGCTATAGCTGCACGGGCAAGAAAAGGTGCATAGCTCGAGTAAACTTGTCAATTGCAGAACCGTAGTAACCCGCGTATTCAACCACAGAATCACAATACATAACATCGAGCAGACGAGACTATTAAGCGTAATGTCACGCCAAACATCAATACCGACCCCTTTCCCAACCGACGAAGAGAGCATTGAATCACGCCGTGAGCGCGCGCATGCCGAACAGGCCGATGTCCAATGCATTGACGCGTTTACGGCCTTCTTTGGACTCTTCCACGTCACCTCGACGGAACGTAGTTCACCCTATGCTGTAGAGATCAGAACGCTCAACACGAATGGTAACGCCTGCGAGTGCCTCGACTATATGACCAACCGACTCGGCACCTGCAAGCATATTGAACGCGTCCTACAGCATCTCTGCCAAGGCAGCATGGTCGACTTCGCAGAAGCCGCCGCCTGCGGATCGCCCTGCATCGAAGTTTTTGTCGATATGCAGGCGATGCCACCCGTCGTACGCGTTTTGATGCCAGAAGAACCAGACGAGCATGCATCGGCATGTATTACCCCCTACTTTGGCGCGAATGGGGAACTATTGGACGCGCCGCTGAACGCCATGCCGCGACTTAGCGAAGCGGTCAAAGCGCTTCCGCATGAACATCAGTCACGTGTTCGTCTATCGCAAGCCCTGACGCCATGGCTCGAACTACTCGCCAGACGCGAACGCCGTGAACGCGATCGCCAAGACTGGTTGTCGGATGTTTGTCAGGGAAAACGTAATCGGACACCTGTGCGTCGTCCCATGCCCCCCTACCAGGTCGAAGGCATGCTACACCTTGCCTTTGGCGAGCGCGCCATGCTGGCCGACGAAATGGGGTTGGGGAAAACGATCCAAGCGCTCGCCGCGTGTGAACTCCTACGCGATTACCGCAACATTGAACGCGTTCTCATCGTCACACCCAACTCGCTCAGATCTGAATGGCTCAAACACATCGCTGACTTTACACACAGCAGCGCCACGCTCGTGACGGGCGCACATGCAGAACGTCAGCGAACCTATCGCGATCAACACGCCTACCATATCGTTACCTACGAACAGGTTCGATCAGACATCGACGACATCAACACGATACTCTCGCCGGACATTGTTATCCTGGACGAAGCGCAGCGCATTAAAAACTGGCCCACGCGCACCGCCAAATCGGTTAAGCAGCTCGAGAGTCCATATGCCTTTGTTCTGACGGGAACGCCATTGGGCGATCGTCTGGAAGAACTCTATTCCTTGATTGAGTTCTTGGATCCTCACCTTTTCGGAGCCCTTTTTCGGTTCCAGCGCGAATTTTTTGGCATGAATCGCGAAGGCAAACTGCGCCCCCGCAACCTCGCCGAGCTTCATCGTCGCGTCAACTCGGTCATGTTGCGCCGCCGCAAGACAGATGTTGAAGACGAACTTCCCCCCTGCACCGTCAACACGTTCTATGTGACCATGGGCGAAGAACAACGCCGTGCCTATGATGAGCACTTCAGCCTCGCCAAACAGGCTTTAGAAGCGGCGCAGGAAGCTCCAGGCAACGAACCACCCTCTGAATTGCAGCATCATTTGGACTGCATGAGGATGCTCTGCAACACGGGCTACCTGATCGATCCAAATCAGACAGAATGCCCAAAGTGTGTCGAAATCGTGCACATTCTCGATGAAACGCTGGCAAACCCAGAAAACAAGGTTCTCATCTTTTCCGAGTGGCCCGATATGCTTCGACGGCTCAGCGATGACGTCGACGCCCGCGATATCCCCTACCGATGTCACACGAGCGATATGACGCCGTCGGATCGCAATGCATCGTTGGAACACTTTCGCAACACCCCAACCTGCAACGTGCTGCTGTGCGACGACGCGAGCACGGAGGACGTCAATCTAGGCAGCGCCAACATCGTCATCAATTTCGATCAACCTTGGCAGTCGAACCAGCGTCAACATCGCATCGATTGCACGAGACGCAAAAAGCTGAAACACGCAACCACCGTCATTGATCTTGTGGCACGTGACAGCATCGAAGCGTCCCTTGCAGAAAGCGAAGTGCACCAACCCAGTCTCGCCGACCGCGTGCTTGACGGCGATCTGGCGAAACCCGACCAGCCTGAAACGACGACGCTTGATCGCGTGGCAACGCTATTGGACAGGCCACACAAAGAGGCCACCCCACCACAACACGTCAACGAAGGTGTAAAAGAGGAACTCATTCACGCGCTGCGTGCTTGCGCACCGGACGGCCTGCTGCGGGTGGAGGCCACGTTGGACTTATCGCTGCTAATCATTGTGGTTAACGAAGGCGGGCCCGAAAAACTGATCACGAACACATGTAAGGGCCTTCTGCCTACCGCAACCGTCAACGTCATCACGGAACGCGCCTACGAAACAATTACGGCGCTAACGCGCGAAGGCGTTCTCAACGTCGCGGTCGACCTGCAACAGCTCGTTTGAGAAATCAGCACACCGCGCGCCACGACAACACGCTCACTTTTCGTTAATCGTGAAACTGCGTAGTCCTTTTTGATTCTTCACGCGTTGGACGGGGCCGTCCTCACGCGGCGTTGGATCCAACGCTTTACCCAACTGTTGCTGCACGGCGGAGAGCTCCAGCTTGAGAAAAACCACCCATCCAAGAAGTACCAAAGCAACAAGACAAAGAATTCCAACAACATTCATAGGGCAATGACTCCAATAATGACGTGCGCCAGCACCCTATCATTTTGAACATCCTTTGCAAGTCGATCATTCGTCGAAAACTTTCCCGAAGAGAACCCCTCTGCGGATTCCAATCTCCTTGACCATTCAGAGCCGCTGAGGCAGGCTCGCCATTCATTAGACCCTCAAATCAGGACGAGATTATGACCGAAGAAGAAAATGGATCCGCAGATCGTTGGGTAAGTTTCAACCCTGACGTCAAAGTACTCGATTGCACGATTAGGGACGGTGGATTGGTCAACGACCATAAATTCGATGATGATTTTGTTCGGCGCGTTTTTACGACCGCGGTGGAAGCGGGTGTCGATTACGTCGAAATCGGCTACAAGGCTGATAAGAAAATCTTCGCGCCTTCCGATTACGGTCCTTGGAAATTCTCTGACGAGGATGATTTACGGCGCGTTGTTGATACACAGGGCAAGGATGTGAAGGTTGCCGTCATCGCTGACGTCGAACGTACGAATTACCGCGAAGACATTCTCCCAAAAGAACAGAGCGTTATCGATACCGTCCGTGTGGCCTGTTACATCCACCAGATCCCGGCCGCGATGGAAATGGTTCAAGATGCGCATGACAAGGGTTACGAGACACTCCTGCAACTCATGGCCATCTCCATTGTCAACGAAGACGATCTAAAGGCTGCACTAGAAGTCGGCGCCAAAAGCCCAGTGAGCGGCATCTACATCGTGGATAGCTTCGGCGCACTCTACTCTGAACAGGTTCGAAAACTGACACAGATATACAAGGAAGCGCTAGACGGAACCGGCAAGGAAATCGGATTCCATGCCCACAACAACCTGCAGCTGGGATTCGCCAATACGATTGAGGCACTCATCAATGGCGCCACGCGATTGGACGCAACCATCAATGGGCTAGGCCGGGGCGCAGGCAATTGTCCACTTGAGTTG
>JAPKCZ010000006.1 GCA_028822745.1 Kiritimatiellia bacterium
GCCCTTTTACCCTCGCTCCGCATACGGCATTTCCAAAGTTGCCGGTTTCGAATTGACGCGCAACTATCGCGAAGCCTACGGCATGTACACCTCCTCCGGCATTCTCTTCAATCACGAATCACCCCGTCGCGGCTTTGAGTTCGTCACACGCAAGATCACCCATCACGCCGCGTTGATTGCTGCCGGCAAAGCAAAAGAATTGCGATTGGGCAATCTGGACGCGCAGCGCGATTGGGGTCACGCCAAAGATTACGTACGCGCCATGTGGCTGATGCTCCAGCAAGACACGGCATCGGACTACGTCGTCGCCAGTGGCGAAACGCATTCCGTTCGTGAATTTTGCGAACGCGCGTTTGGTGCGGTGAACCTCGACTACAATGACTACGTCGTTGTCGACGAGCGCTTCTTCCGTCCAGCTGAAGTCGATCTCCTGCTCGGCACGGCCGAACACGCACGCACCACACTCGACTGGACCCCCGAATACAGCTTCACCGAGCTTGTCACGGAAATGGTCGAAGCCGACGTCGCCCACGTAAACGGAACCAGCTAAATCTGGCACGGCGACCGGATTTACCGCTACCCCAGCGTTCAGAGCAGGCCAAATTTCGCACAGGCTTCGCAGCATGGAACGCTTGGAACGAACAGTTCTCGCGGGAATTCAGCCAAAATCAAATCATTGTCAAAAAGGCCATTGTGGCACCCGACGGAAGACGCGTTGATGTGGGCTATTGGAAACCTTGCAGCACGAGCGAACACGGACAGAGTTATGTGTACAACACCACCCTCTGCGCGCTCACGTTGCAAGTCTACTTTCGCAGCCTGCCCACCTACATGGACTCCGCTATCCAGGCCGAGCTGACACAAAGCAACACGTTCAACAAGGATCCGGTCGAAATCACAATCGATCCATTCTAATTCAACGTCGGCGGTTTTGCCTCCAAACGTGCGACGAGGTCCTGTGCCATGGCCGCATCCGTAATCCCGAGGATACACACGCGCCCCTCAACAATAGGTTTAGAAATGAGCGGGGCGGCAAGGAGGACACCATGATGCAACACCGCCATGCGCTGCCCCGCAATACGTGTCGTCAATGCGGCGATCCGGCGCCGATCCGCTTCGGTGAAGTGCAACTCCAGACAAGGCTGTACCGGCGATTCGATGACACAGGAAGGCGCGCCGCGCCAACCCAACTGCGCGTAATCCGCACGCGTAATGGATACCGACTGATCCGGGTTCACCCAAACCGTTTCGCCACGTAGCGCGAACGGAACCCAGTCGGCGCGCCGCTCAGATTGCGCCTCGTGAAACCCCACCCCTTCCTGCGCAATCAAACTCAGCGGAAGACAAACGAGCAGTGCTATCATCGTCATTGTTTTCATCATCATTCTCCTCTTTCTGTTCACGGTTCTATCAAGAAGTTTGTAGGCGTGGGAGTGCGTGGGTATGTACATCCTTCGTCCGTTTCTTCAAAACCTGGAAGATCTGCATGGCCGACTCAATCGTCTCGCGCTAAACCCGACCCTCATCCAAACCCTCACCCACTCACATACCCACTCACACACTCTTTTCCGGCACTATTCCGCTTCAGGCAGGCACTTGGAACGACGATTCCGTCAGTTTCAATACGGCCTGAAATGGCAGCCATGACAGCGCGCCGAAGCGCTTGTCGCGTGTCAACCGCGCTTTTGTTGTCGCGGGCGATGTCAGCCCGCACAGAAATCGCGTCAACTGCCGGGACGTCGCCAGCGCCTGGTGCCCTTCCTTGACCAGCTTGTGCACCAGCTCCGTATCGGCGCGTTTCGCACGGCGCGTGGTCCGGGCCGGCGGAGCCGCGACCGCTGCCCCCCCGCAGCGGTCGCAGTGCCCACACGGCCCGGAAAGTGTTTCCCCGAAATAGCTCAAAATATGGCGAACGGTGCAGTCCTTCATCGTGGACAACGCGACCACGTCGCCGATGCGTTCGACATCACGCTGCTCGGACCGTTCAAATCGCTCATGAAGCGTGCTCGACAAGGCGTCCAGCTCGACGGGCACGTCCCCGCGTCGGAACCCATGCTTCAATTCCCCAACCTTAAGTATGACATCCCCGCGTTCTTCGAGGTAATTCATCGCGGCGACAAGCCGTTGACGCGGCTCGCCCAACGCTGTTGCCGCCGCCCCCATGTCCAGCGTGTACCAGGTCTTACCGCGCGTCGACAACGCCAGCAGTTTGCGCAAGAACCCAGCTCGATCCGCGTCAAAGTCGGCGAGAATCTGATGTGACGGACGCAAGGGGCGAAACTTGTACTGGTCATAGAACGGCCCCGTCGACACGAGGACGTCCTGCATTTCCAGATACGTCAACAGCGTCCTGACGACGACGGGGCGCATGTCATGACCGCCCGCCAATGCGTGCACCGAAACGGCAGTATGCTCTTCCTCGCCCCCCAGAAGTTCCTCCAGCAAGGTCGCCACCGACTCTCGGGAAGGCGTATCTCCGTAGGCGAAATTCTCAAGGATCGATACATCGTCCGCACACACCAGTAAATCGCAGTAGGCCAATTCGCCATTACGCCCGGCACGCCCCGTTTCCTGCATATAATGTTCGATTGATTTCGGCATATTGTAATGATAGACGTAGCGAATATTGGCCTTGTCGATACCCATACCGAAGGCAATCGTTGCGACGACGATTCCGTCCTCCGAACCCATGAATTCATCCTGGACCTCATCGCGCTCTTCCCGCTCCAGTCCGGCATGGTAAGCACGCGCAGGAAGATCGTGTGAGCACAGATACGACGCAACCGATTCGGCCGTACGTTGCAAGGTGACATACACAATGCATGCGCCTTTGGGGCGCGACTGAAGCTGATTTAGCAGCAAACGATCTCGTTCCTGCGCCGTGCAAGACACGCAACGCATCACTAAGTTAGGCCGATGAAAGCCCGTGTTGATGCAATCACTCGCATCGATATTGAATACCGACTGAATATCCTTCGCCACGGCGGGTGTTGCCGTCGCCGTTAAGGCAAGCACGCGCGGAACGCGCAGCGTTTTCGCGACGCGGGCCAGCTTTAAATAATCCGGCCTAAAATTGTGACCCCACTCCGACATACAATGCGCCTCATCAATAACCATTAAACTGATGCGTGTCTGGCGCAGGCGCTGCAGAAAGCGCTCACTGGCGAAACGTTCCGGTGCGACATATAGGATTTTGAGATGACCGCGCCAGAGATCACGCCATACGGCGCGTGACGCATCGGCGTTCAGACTGGAATCCAACCGGGCCGCACGAATGCCGCGCGAGGACAAGACATCGATTTGATCTTTCATCAGCGCGATCAGGGGTGACACGACAATGGTCATGCCTTCGAACATCAATGCGGGCAACTGATAGCAGAGGCTCTTTCCGCCCCCGGTCGGAAAAACAGCAAGTGCAGACTTCCTTGCCAACAATTTTTCAATAACCTCACGTTGTCCCGGCCGAAACGATTCAAACCCAAACACCTCTTCAAGTAGCGTTTCCTGCTTTGTTGTCGCTTTCATTGTGTCCCCATTCGTACATGTTTTCGTTTTGTGTGGGACGGTCGAATACCGCCCTGTACAAACCCATGTAGAAACGAGCGCGGTTCATTTCCGGAAAAAAATGAAAAAAGATGAACGTCTGTGTTTAACGGAGGTTCATACCGGCGCCGATTGCGGCAATAAAGGCTTGCTAATCGGGAGGGCCCCATTTTACGCTCCTGCCAATGAAACTTTAGCCAATGAAACTTTAGCCGATGCGACTGCAGACGCTGACAAACAGAACGATCAAAAGGAACCACATGACAAAAGACCACCGCGCCTGCTTGTTTACACTTTTTCTCTTTAGCCTCGTGCTGCCCTGCGCTACATGGGCGCAAACACCCGATGCCGACGACAAGGATATCATCAGCGCGATTACACTGGATGAGCGCATTGTTCGGGCAACGCGCGGCAGCCAGGTCAACCCCAACGTCTCTGCGACGCTTGGTTTGACCATTCCTGCGGCAGAAACGCCCATCACGACCGCCTCCATTTCCGAGGAGTTGAACATCAATCAGGGCAATGCAACCCTGCGCGATGGTTTACGCAATGTATCCGGCGTCAATGTAGGATCAGGCAACGGCGTGCATGACTTTTTTGTGCTGCGCGGCGTCGACTCCCTAAACGGCGGCCTGATCTTAACGGACGGTGTTCCCGAGCCAGAGGCTGGCTTCTATCCAATGCATAACATCAGTGAGGTCCAGGTCATCAAAGGTCCGGCCAACAACCTGCATGGCGCCAACGCATTGGCCGGCTCCGTCAACATGCTTCGCAAACAGCCCATCGCGGACACGTTCTCCGAGTTTCGCTTTGGTATCGGCAGTCACGACACCTATAAGGTTACGGTCGATGCGGGCACCGGCAATGCGGAAAAGACCGCCGCCGCACGTGTCAACGGACTCTTTCTGGACAGCGACAGCCACCGTGATCAGGTTGAGCAGCGTTTCGTCGCCATCAACCCGTCCTTCGCATGGACCATTGATGAGAATTCGGAACTCATCATCCATTTCGACTATCAAGACACCGAAGTCACGCCCGACGCCGGTGTTCCCCTGCTCGGCCCAACACGCTTCACCGGTTCACGCAGCGCTAACTACGGACATTCGGACGATTTCTCGAATCAGGAAATCATTCGCCTGATGGCAGGCTACGAGCACCGAGTATCGGACAACGTGACCTTGCGCAACAAAGCGTATTACACAGATTTCGACTGGAGCTCGAAAGGCACCGTTTATGCAGGATTCCTCCTCTTCGGCGCTGGCTTCGAAGCCAGCCCGGACGTGCTCTCACGTTTCCGCCCAACGCTCGAAGATGAGCAGGAAGTTTTCGGCGACGAACTAGAACTGGCGATCGCTTCCGACACGCGCTTCGGCGAAAACGAAATCGTCATCGGTGGCGAATTCACACAGTACAACGACACGTTCCTCCTCAGCGCACCATCCGCTGACGACCTCTCCGTTTCAACGGGCCTCACCTTCCCCAACGCAAGCTTGCCATCCGTGCCAGACAATGCGGGCGACGCAGAAACAGAAATCTGGGGCGCCTATGTAGCCGATCACCTGAAGGTCAATGAAGACCTGACCCTGACCGCGGGTGGACGCGTTGAGTTTATGGATTTTGAAGACAGCTCACGTGGTACATCCAAGTCCGAAACGCTGGTCAGCCCCTTTGGCGGCCTGACGTTCGAGCTCACCGACGACCTGGCCCTCTACGCCAACGGATCAATTGGCTTTGCCCCACCCTCCACGCTAGTACGTGGCCCGCGCGGCGAAGCGGAAGAAGGACGCGCGGTTGAAGGCGGCGTTCGCTTCACCTGCCCGATCACCGGCTGGAAGGGCAACGTCGCCGTTTACCAACTCGAACGCGACAACATCGCCGTGCCAACCTCCTCCGGTCTGAACGCAGAGTCCGGCAGCCAGACATCACAAGGCATTGACGTCGACTTTGGCGGCAACCTCACCGATGACCTCGTCGTGCGCATTGCCTACGGCTTTCTCGACAGCGAACTGGATTCCTTCTCCGAGTTTTCCGCTTTCGGCATCGCCGACCGTGGCGGCAACGACGCCCCCTTCGCCCCCGAGCACATCCTGCAGGTGTGGTCGGAGTACGAACTCGACGAGCACTGGATGATCGGCCTGGGCGGACGCGCGGTGAGCGAGCAGTTTGTTGCTCCTGACAACGCTTACGAAATCGACACCTACGTCAGCATGGACGCCGCACTGATCTATCGCCAACCCACATGGGACATTTCCATTCATCTGAAAAACATCACGAATGAAGAAATTGATTCGCGCGGCATTGGCAACACATCCGTGACGCCCGAAGATGAATTCAACGTCATGGCGTATCTCGGCATCCGCCTCTAAACGAGACCACGAAAACGATCGTCTACATTCTGGCCATCGCGCTCCTGATCCTGCATCAGGACGCATGGCTGTGGGCCGATCGTCGCATCGTTTTCGGATTTCTGCCCGTCGGCCTCGGGTACCACATGGCCTTTTCCTTACTGTCCGCGGCCGTGTGGGCCCTCGCTGTAAAAGTCGCCTGGTTGACCGACGGGGAACAGTGGGCCGCGCGCGCCGATTTCGGAAAAGCCTCTGAACACGACACCCTGCTCTTCGGGATGATGCCCGTGGCGGTCATTCTGCCTGCATCGGCGCCAACCATGCGGATTGTTTCTCTTTTGACTCGGCCGCCTGCGCCCGCTATCGTGGAGCGGTTCATTCCATCCGTCGGCGACGGATTCAATACAGCCTCTTAACACCTTGATCTTATGACTGCACCCGAAACACTCGACCAACATCTGCGCGACATCGTGCAATGGCACTTTTCCGAATCCACCGGAACCCCCTTTTGGCGCGACTGGGCCGCACGTAACGACGTTGACGCTGTGGCCGAAATCAACACGATCGACGACCTGACGAAATTCGAACCCTTTCAGGACGACTGGCTGCGTTACGAGCAACCCGAGCGCTGGATCCCCGCCGCCTACAAAGGGCGCCCATACAATATCTTCGAAACCGGCGGCACGACCGGCATGCCCAAGCAGCGCCTGAACTGGGAAGACCTTCAGTACGATTACTCGCAGTTCGCGGAGACCCTCGACGACAACGATTTCCCGCCCGGCAAGAACTGGTTGATGATTGGCCCCACCGGTCCACGACGCCTACGCCTGTCCATTGAGCATCTCGCCAACGTGCGCGGCAGCAGCGTGTACTTCGTCGACCTCGATCCGCGCTGGGTTAAAAAGGTCATCGCCAACGGCGACATGGCGCAAGCCAAGGCCTACATGGAGCACGTTATTGATCAGGCCGTCTTGATCCTGAAAAACCGAGAAGTCTCCGCGCTGTTCACGACACCGCGCCTACTCGAAACGCTGGGCGAAAAAATCTCGATTCCCGACGCGGGCATCAAAGGCGTCTTCATTGGCGGCACTGAAATGAATCCCCAAACCGTACGCTTTCTGATCGAAGAAGTGCTCGACAATCGCGTGCGCTTTTTGCCGGTCTACGGCAACACGCTCATGGGCCTGGCTCACAGCACCCCCCCAACGGCCGAGAACGGATTTTCGGTGACGTATTACCCGCCGCATCCGCGCGCGATTCTGCGCGTGGTCGACCCGGAAGACACATCACGCCTCGTGGATTACGGTGCATGGGGACGTGTTGAACTGACCACGCTCACACGCGAACTCTTTCTACCGCGTTTTCTCGAACGCGACGAAGCTATCCGACGCGCACCCACGGACAAGCACCCCTGGGATGGTGTCGCCGAAGTGCGCCCCTTCCAGGCCACGCAGCGCAAGATCATTGAAGGCGTTTACTAATCCACGCCAGCGTTTTACGCAACGGAAACCCCTAACGTGCGGCCAAGGGCGAGTAGGCGACCAACTTGTTCAGCACAATCGCGCAATTCGCGCGGGCGATCGCGTTTTTCATCACTGACCCGGCCGAAACCTGTGGCGGGTAGTACGGCGTCGATGCCGACGTCATGCACCGCACGGAAGCCACGATCAAGGCATCCACAGATGGCGACGACAGGAATGCCTTGCGCCGCCGCCGTGCGTGCAACGCCGGACGGCGTTTTTCCGAAAGCCGTTTGGCGGTCCATTCGGCCCTCCCCTGTAATCACGAGATCGCAATTTCGAATACGTTCGGCAAAGCCCGTGGCCTGCATGACGAGATCAACGCCGGAACACAACTCGGCGTTCAGAAATGCGATCATCCCGGCACCCAATCCGCCGGCAGCACCTGCGCCCGGTCGGCTCGACACAGCAACGCCTAGGTCACGTCGAATACATTTGGCGAGATGACGCAAGTTGGCATCCAGACGTTTGACGGCCGCTGGCGAGGCGCCCTTCTGCGGACCGAACACCTGTGCTGCGCCACGCGGACCCGTCAGCGGGTTACGCACGTCGCAGGCACACTGGATGTTGACCTTCGACAGCCGCGGATCCATGGCACTGACATCAATGCGATCCAGACGCACGAGCGCCCCACCACCCGGCCCGACTTCGCGACCGCGACCGTCGCGAAATCGCGCCCCCAGCGCCTGGGCCATGCCCACGCCGCCATCGACGGTTGCACTGCCGCCAAGCCCGACAACCATGGAAGCAACACCTGCATCCAAAGCATGCCGAATCAACTCGCCCGTACCAACACTTGTTGTTTTGAGCGGATTCTGTTCGTCCACACGCAAGAGCGGCAATCCACTGGCTGCCGCCATTTCAATGATGGCCGTGCTGCCGTCACCAGAAATGCCAAAGGTCGCAGAAACCGAGCGGCCAAGTGGATCACGAACGCGGCGTCGCACGAGACGCCCGCCCGTGCTCGCCACCATGGCATCGACCGTACCTTCACCCCCATCCGCCATCGGGAGGGCGATGCAGTGCGCGGTTGGCAAAGCGCGCAACAAACCCGCTTCGATGCAACGGGTTGCCTGATCGGCCGACATGGATCCTTTGAACGAATCCGAGGCAATGGCGATCTTTAGAGAACGACGTTTCTTCATACGAGCCTCATCGTCTCACACATCGAAACCCGCGAAAATGCTGCCCTCGTCCCGGATCCCGTCGTGTGCGGTCCGCGATGCGTAAATGATAGCGCTGTGATTTGATCGATTTCTCGGCCCATGCTTCTTTTTGACCTGTAATCCATGATCCACCGCGCACAACACGGTAGCTGCCGCCCGAAGGCCCAACAGGGTTCTTCTCCAGGGCACGTTCTTTGCGATACTCGTCATCGTTGTAGACGTCCCAACACCACTCTTCGATGTTGCCGGTCATGTCCATAAGGCCGAAGCCGTTCGTCATGACCACCCCGGCCGGACGCTGCTTACCATTATAGTAACCAACGGGTGTCGACAGGTTGTATCCCGCATCGTTTTCGTAAGCGTCGTTGCTGCCCCAGAAATTCGCGTGCCGTCCCCGAACCGGTTCCCAGTATTTTTCACCCGGACTCGCCCATGGATAATGATGCCCTTCAAGCCCGCCTCGCGCGGCCTTTTCCCATTCCGCTTCGGTCGGCAAGCGATAGCCGTCCGCCGCGAACGCGCAGCCCCAATCGGCAAAGTCGATGCACGGCGCAAACCCTTCACGCAGACTTCGGAAATTGGCATAGGCCAGCGCACCGAACCAAGTCACCTCGATGCACGGAAACGTGTCGCGCCCCTGAAGCACCGTGAAGCGGTCATCTTTAAAATGGATTTCAGCATTCCAGTCGTCGCCATCCAGCAACTCGCGCGAGGCGCCGTGCACATTGAACACGCCATTCGTTTCGACACGCACGTGACCGTTGTCGAAGGCCCACTGCATGACGTCGCACATGTCCGCGTTCGAAACTTCGTGACGATCCATCCAAAAAGCGCTGAGGCGGACGCGATGCGCCGGACGTTCATCGCGGCCACCCACGCGATGTCCATCACCCATCATGAATGCGCCGGTCGGAATCCGCACCATGCGATCGTTTTGTTCCGCGCCGGCGGCGCAGAGCGCACTCGCCAGAAGGAACACGACACAGACGCGCCGGTGAGCTGACCTCAGAAACGCCATGTTGACACGAAATCCTCGGCCAATTTTTCTTTCAACAGAATAGCCCTGATCAGGGCAACCGGAATCGGCCCCTGCTGCGCAACGGCGTCATGGAAGTCGGCCTCGGACATGCGGCCGTCCTTGACACACTCACGCCAGAGCGCCTTGAGTTGCAACCCGCCGATCATATAGGAGGCCTGGTAGAGAACACCGGTGTGCGGGGCGATATAGCGTCGCACCTCAGAGGTGGCCTGATTGCGTTCATGGCCGATGCGGTCGACCAGATAATCGACCATGGCATCAGGCTCGATGTCACCCAAATGATACTTTAGCGTTAGAATGACGCGGGCGCAGCGATGCGAACGCCAGAACAACATGCCCGCACGATCTTTCACGCCGCGTGCAAAATCTAGGTCCCACAGCCGCATCTCCCAATACAGGGCCCAGCCCTCTACAAAGAACGGCGTGCTGAAACGACGGCGATAAGCGCGATACTTGCTCGCCATATAGCCCTGATAGTGATGCCCGGGAATCGCTTCATGCGCGATCACGATGCGCGTCGCGTGCAAATTGTTGCCCCGCATGCTCATCTGCATAGCCTCATGCGTCATGCCGCGCGTCGCGTAGGCCACACGCACTTCCTGCCCCCCGTAGAGGGCGTACGGCAAGGTTCGCTGGGCGTCCTTGCTCACCATGCGGATACCTAGCCCTGCTTCACAGACCGGCGGCACATTGAGCAATTCGCGGGCCTTAAGGAAGGCGATGGCTTCGTCCACATATTGTCCGACCAACTCGGCCTGCTGCCCGGGCGGCATCGTGGCGTCCTTG
Organism: Kiritimatiellia bacterium; assembly: GCA_028822745.1. Lineage (GTDB taxonomy): Bacteria > Verrucomicrobiota > Kiritimatiellia > UBA8416 > JAIOPI01 > JAPKCZ01. The sequence goes on from JAPKCZ010000006.1 coordinate 10,400, forward strand.
ACCCGTTCAAGCGCGTTGGTCCAATCGGGCTCATCCAAAGCATCCGCCACGTTCTGCATTTCCGCTTCACACCAGGCCATCTCGCGTTCGGCAAGGGCGATCAACTCGCGCGCCGTGTACGGAATCATCTCCTCGCGAATGCGATCCTCCAGCGCCTCGGCACCTATCGACCGACCCAAGAGCGGCGCTTTGTGCGGGTCTTTGACATCGGCTTTGTTTTCGCGTAGATGTTTTTCGTATTCCTCGAGCACCTTGCGGGTTGCATCCCATTCGGCCTCAACCCACCAGGCGAAATCCGGTTGGTTTTCGGCATAATGTTGGTACCAAGGTTTGATCTGACCGATGTGGTGTTTCACCTGATGCGCCAGTCGCAAGGCAAGATAGCGAGCCTCCTGCTTGGTGGCGTTCCCTTCAACGGCCTCGACAGCCTCGACGGCGTTGGTTCCCGCCACTTCATTGGTGCTGCTGGCGCTGGCACCTTCGAAAAACGCATCGAATGCCTTGCGACCATCCTGCGCGGACGTGCGAATGGCAGCGAGGCTTTTTGCCGCGCGCGCACCGTCGGCGACGCGACCCAAGCGGCGCTCCTGCCGCAACTGATACGCGTTTTCAGAAAAACCAACAAACGGCGCATGGCGTGCGATCAGATCCTGCTGCTCATCGATCTGGCGCAGCTCACTTTGAATCGTATTGCTCAGAAGCAGATAATCGACGCGATCCTGCAAGTCGAGCGCCTTGAACTTCTGCTGCTGCAGGGTCGATGCCGCGTCGGTGTAAAACGCCGACGCCTGTGCCAGCGAAGATGTTGAATAGCGCGTATCCAAAAAACGATGCGTGTAGCGTTCATCTGTCCTGAAATCGTCGAGCGTTTGTCGAAAAGACGACTCCGCCAGAACGTTCGAGGTTAAGGCGCACAAGAAAAGCGCCGGTGTGAGCATGTAACAAGACCTCGTGTTTCGAATATTCATGTCCGCAACCTAAATCAGCGCCCCCTTTTTCGCAACGCACAATTCAGCTTAGAAGTAGCAGTTGACACCACGAAGGACGCGAAAGACACGAAGCTTGACCTGCCTCCCACTGGGCAAGCTTCGTGTATTTCGTGCTCTTCGTGGTGATTTTGGGCGTGTTCTAAGTTCAGTCATTCCCTATGGGACCCAACCCCAACGGAATTGGCTATTGACATATTTCCACCAATCTATACTATGTCGATCAATTAAGTATTGATTACTGATTTACCCAGAAGGTTTTGATGAGAATTTCTTCGCGCTCACGCTACGCCCTGCTGACTGTTCTGGATTTGACGATTCAGCGCAGCGCGGGCGTGTCCAAGGTTCATGACATTGCTCGGCGGCAGCAGATTCCGCAAAAATTCCTCGAACAGATCCTGCTCGTGCTTAAAAGCGGTGGGCTTGTTGCCAGCAAACGGGGCGCCAAAGGGGGCTACCTATTAAAGAAGGAGCCCGAGACGATCTCGGTGGCCGATGTTCTCGCCCTAACGGAAGACGCGGTAATGGCAACAGAAGAAGACAACAACGAAGGCGCGAACCAGATATTCGCGGAGGTCTGGACGGAAATAAACACACACGTTTCGGCGAAACTCGCCGGGCTCGATTTTCAGGAGCTCCACGCACGCGCAGAAAAAGCACAGGAATCGCAGTTATGGCAGTACACGATATAGAGAACGAAGCACCTGACGACGTAGAATTCACCTTTGGATCTGGCGACGCATCAGACGGTGGCGGCGTTGCAGGCCCAGGTATTGATTATACCGGCAGCGACGATGCCGAAGCCGTTCTTGAATGGGCCTTGACCAAATACAGCCCAAACATTGCCCTGGCAACAAGCTTCAAGGATGCCGTATTGATCCACATGATGCTCAAAATTCGCCCCGACGTGCGTGTCTTCGCACTGGACACCGGCCGCATGAACGAAGAGACCTATCAGTGCGCGGAAGACATCCAGCGTCGCCTCAAAGTGGACATCGAGTGGGTCTTTCCTGAGCGCGAGTTGGTCGAAGGCCTCGAACGCGGCAAAGGGATGTACTCCTTCCGGGAGAGTCTCGAAAACCGCAAAGAGTGCTGCTACGTCCGTAAAGTGGAACCACTGAAGCGTGCCCTAACTGGATTGGACGCCTGGATTACCGGCGTTCGGCGAGATCAAGGCGTGACGCGCAAAACCGTACGTAAGATCGAGATCGACGCAGCGCATGGCGGCATCGTGAAAATCAATCCGCTGGCGGACTGGGGCCAGGATCGTATCTGGGCCTATGTGAAAGAACACAGCCTTCCTTATAACAAGCTGTTTGATCAGGGGTATCAGTCGATTGGCTGCGCGCCCTGCACACGCCCCGTCAAAACCGGCGAGGATCCGCGTTCGGGCCGCTGGTGGTGGGAATCCGCCGAACACAAGGAATGCGGTATTCACATTCCTGACTTCAGCATTTAGCCCACACCTAAGCCTTGCCTCATCAACACTAAAACATTTACAGAAGGTCACGAAGAACGCGAAGGCCGAACCCCTACCATTCCCCTTGGAGCCAGGCGGGCTCCGCCGGTTCTTTCCTTCGCGACCTTCTGTGAAATTCTTAATTCCCAACGGAACCATGCTGCAACCACCTAACCTAGCGCCAATCACACCTAACCCCACGCCGCTCACAAAATGTCGCGCCTTCATATACAAACCATGATGCACGTTCCTTTCGAAGGGCCGGGCCATATCGGCGATTGGGCGAACGCGCGCGGCCACAGGTTGAGCGAAACGCACCTCTTCGACGGGGCGTCACCGCTGCCACACGATGCCTTTGACTGGCTGCTCGTCATGGGTGGTCCGATGGGCGCCAACGACGACGATCAATACCCTTGGATGGAGACCGAGAAGACCGCTATCCGGGCGGCCATCGACGCCGGCAAGCCCGTCATCGGCGTGTGCCTTGGCGCGCAGCTCATCGCCAACGTGATGGGTGCGCGTGTGTTCCCCAACGCCGAAAAGGAAATTGGCTGGTTTCCGGTGACCTCAGCGGCAGCCGGCGCTCCGTGTTTTGGCCACACACCCCCTTCGCTGCCCGTCCTACACTGGCACGGCGACACGTTCGACCTGCCCGACGGTGCCCAGCACCTTTTTCGAAGTGACGGCTGCGAAAACCAGGGCTTTGTCCTCAACGACCGTGTTTTCGGTTTTCAGTTTCATTTTGAGACCACACCTGCTGGACGCGACGCCCTGCTGGAACACTGCCGCGACGAGCTTTCGACGGGCCAATATATTCAGTCAGAAGCCGAAATTCTGGCCAAAAACGCCCATTTTTCACGGATGCATGCCGTTCTCGACACCTTCCTCGACAATCTCGCTTCAACAGTTTGAGCAGCCCACGCCCGACAGAATTGTCGATTCTCCCCGAAAAGGCTTGCACCCAAAACCCTGTTTGCTATCTTTCATCCCTTTCGTGAGAACGAATTTTCACAGCACCTCACGCGATAGGAATCGTAATGAATTATACAGGACCAAAAGTTAAATTGTCCCGACGTGTGGGCATCCCACTGACGCGCAGAGCCGCCAAATCCATGGAACGCCGCCCCGGCGCACCAGGTATGCATCGCTCACGCTTCAGCAAGAAAGTCTCGGATTACGGTCGCCAGCTTCTAGAAAAGCAGCGCTTGCGTTATCAGTACAACATCACCGAACGCAAACTGCGTAACTACTACCTTAAAGCGGCCTCGCAACGCGGCAACACCGCTAAGCATCTGATTGAAATGCTCGAAACTCGTCTCGATGCGATCGTTTTTCGCGCCGGACTGGCACCGACCATTCACGCGGCTCGCCAACTGGTTGGTCACGGTCACATTCTGGTGAACAACAAGCGTACCGACATCGCGTCGTTCGCCGTTCAGCCGGGTCACGTCCTCACGGTTCGCGAAAAAACACGCAACAATGAGATGATCAAGAGCGCCCTCCAGAGTGTGGAAGACGTCCCTTACATCAACGTTGACCGCGACAACATGGTCGTTACCCTGACACGGATTCCTGAAATGGAAGAAGTTCCAGTGGTCTGCGAACTCAGCGTCGTCGTCGAATATTACTCCAAGTAATAGCGACACCAAGTCGACACATCAAGCGCCCGTGCTCCCCAAAGGATCACGGGCGTTTTTGTGTCTACGGAGCAACATGAAGACACGCCGTCTCGGAGCAAAGAATCACCACCCGCTGTGCTTCGCCGAGCTCACTTCGCCACCTTGCGCGTCAGGTATGTGATCTGCTCGGCGCTTTGGACGCGAAGCTTTAGCCGACCTTCAGGCGTCGGCTTCAACACACCCGAGACGGTCAAGGCGGCGCCCTCCCAGGGCAAGTTGGTCTCCGCATTGAGCGCGGCGGCGACGGCGCCATCCATTTGCACGCGAATCCGCCCCGTTTCGTCTTCGAGCACAAACGAGGCATAACGAAGCTCCCCTTCCCGCTCTACAACGTAGGGGCGTTCCGCCACGCGACCGCTCAAGTGGACGTAGCGGTAGCCAGAGCCCTCGCCAATAGAGCCAACGGGGGTGACGCCGGGTGGAGGGAGGCGATTCACCAGACACATCACCGCCAGCCCGAGCAGGATCAAAGCGAACGCCAGTAAACGGAAACGACGCTGTCGCGGTGCATACATCGTATCGGCATCACAATACGGACAGAGCGTGACTTCACCAATATAGCGCTCACACGCCGGACAGTCATCCGGTGCTGTTTGCATCTTGCGATACATCATTCCCCCCCAATTTTGCATCGACACAGCCAGCGACCAGCGGAACGCTAGTTCAGCATGGTCTGGCCGCCGGAGACAGGCAGAGCCTGACCGGTTTCATAACTTTGCTCATGCAGATAACGAATAGCCGTTACGACATCCGCAGGCGTGCAGCCGCGACCCATCGGAACTTTGGACATGTAAAACGCACGCACATCATCGACGGTTTTTGCACCTTCGACTTTGCCGGCATTCAAGTACTGAACGAAGAGGCCGCGTTCGGGGTCCGACCAGAGCGGCCCATCAAAGAAATTACCAGGGCAAATCGAATTCACTTTCACGCCGTGCGTGATGAGCTCCAACGCGAACGACTGTGTCAGACCGATTCCGCCGAATTTGCTGCCCGCGTAGGCAAAGTTTCGCTTACTGCCCTCGAGGCCGGACTTGCTGTTCATCTGAATAATGTCCGTCAGGTGGTCTGGGTTTAACGCGTGCTGCTGGCGCATGACTGCAGATGCCGCCTGCGCACAAAGGAAATAGCCCTTGTAGTTGACCGAGGTCACAAAATCAAAATCAGATTCGGTGATTTCGTCCAGGCCGCCGGCTTTAAGAACACCCGCGTTGGCGATCAGCATGTCGAGACCGCCAAAGGTATCGACAGTCGCTTGCACGCACGCAACAACGGATTCCTGCGACGTGACATTGATCGGCAAGAAGACCGCTGCACGATCCCCAAACTGTTCACACATCGCGTCCACGGCGGCTTGCCCCGTTTCCGCATTGATGTCGGCCACGACAACGTGCGCGCCCTGAGCGACCAGCCCTTCGGCGATGCCTTTTCCAAAGCCCTGCCCGCTGCCGGTGACAATCACGATACGACCCGCCAGGCGCGCGGTGCCCGCTGCCGGCGTATCAATGCGGTAGCTAACGCCGTCAACGCTTACTGCGGCAGGCAATTCTCCCTGCGCGTCCACATGACCGGCAATGGCGGAGATCACAGATTCCGGGCTGCTGACTGTCAGTGCCAATTCACCGTCCGCAGACGGGGCGTCCTGGCGCGAGACCGCGACATAGGCATGCCCGCTGCGCACAGCCACTTCGGCACGCATGCAGGCCATACGAATAACAATCGCAATAGGTGTCGCATCCGACATGGGGCGCTCTCCTGTTTGGTTAAGCGTGATTAGCTGTCGAGCAGACGCGTGCCGTTGGCCAGCAGATACTGTTCAGCCTCTAGCGACCACAGCATGTTACCGCGTTTGACGATTTCAGCCAACCCTGCGAACAAAGCATCGGATTCGCCGAGCTTTTCGAAGTCATCAATCGCCGTCAACGGGAAGGACAACTGCGTGTAAATCAACTTGCGTCCGCCGGGCACATTCGGAAGATCTTGAATGGTGGCGGCCGCACTGTCGAGTCCACCGATATGCGTGACCATGGTTCCAGGGTTGATGCGGCCTTCACCCATCAGGCGAAGCGCTTCAAGCATGTCATCCGTATTACCGCCAGAAGATCCGACGACGTGATGCCCCATGTAGTGCACATCGTAGAAATTGATTGGCGCAGAAAAGTCTGTATTCGACGGACCCGCGAAGAAATTCAAGCAGCCGTTGAAACCCAGCAGGGCCGAAGCCTGTCCGATCAACGGAGGCACCGGCGCGAAAACAAAGGCGTCATCGTAACCCTTGCTGTCTTCCGTCATCGCACGCAGTTCAGCAACCGGATCACTCATCTCGCTCGTATTGATGTAGCGCAAATCAACGCCGTGTTCTTTGGCATCCTCTGACGACAGAACGTCTGCGACGCTATCGAGGCGTGCCTGATCGATATCTGTCACAACCAACAAGCCCGGGCGCTGATCGCCGTGAATGGCGTAGTCGATGGCGGCAATGCCCATTGGACCGGCGCCCGCGATAAGGGCCATGGCGCCCCCTTTGACGATACCGTTGATGTGCTTATACGAGCCGGTTTCGAAGTGATAATTGGTGTTGAATGCTCCAATCACGCATGAAAAAGACTCCGCCAACGAGGCGAAAAAGAACGCTTCACCGTCATAGGGAAGCAGGCAGTCCATCTCCAGAACTTCTTTAGGAATGATGATCTTGGCAGCTTGGCCACCCGTATAAGGGAAGGAGTAGCCCGGAGCAATGTGTTCGCGGCCAGGGTAATTCAGCTGCGGTTGAATGCCGTACTTGTCGCCCACGTTGAACTTTTCCTGCCAGTTGGCGCCCACCTTTAGGATGGTGCCGCAGAACTCGTGACCCATCATGATCGGGTTTTCGGCCACATCATCGGGAACGCGCTTGTGGTCAGCCCCCAAACAGGTGGCTTTGTAGGACGACATGCAGATGCCATTGGACGTCACATCAGCCAGAATTTCGTCATCCGAAATCTCAGGCAGCTCAAAGCGATCCAATCGAAGGTCATTAGCGCCATGCAGACGTACAGCTATGGTTTCCACACACAGTCTCCTTAAACGAGTTACATTTTTCGAATGTCGAACATTCAGGAAACCACGAATAGCGCTGTGCTGACAATGCCAAACTGAATTCGGCAGTCGCGCCTCATCGCGCCGAAGGCGCGTTTTCAAGGGCGTGCACGACGGCCTTTCGGGCGATTGGATCAACGTCGGAGGCCCAGAGACTGGCCAGAACCGCTGCTTGGGCCTCATTTGCCTCGCGCATCAGGCGTTCAAGGGCCGCACGAGCGCCTTGTGCGTAGCCCGCAGGGGCAACGTCATGTGCCAACGCCAAACGCATCGCGCCGATGAGTCGGTCATTCCAAGCGAGCTTACGACGCGGATCGCGGGTCACACGCTCAACGGTATCGCGCAAATGCGGATTCATCATGCGCTCCAGCAGATCGTCGACATGGGCAGCGAAGCCTTCTGTCGTAAAAAGTGGATCAACGCCCGCATATTTTCGACAAAGTGCGCCGCCAGATTCCTGCAGAAACGTGGTGCGCGCCAGCGCCATGAGCTCGGCATCCTGGGCGGCATCCGTCATGAAGCCCAATCCGCGCTCGTCCAACAGGTACCCGATTAAGGCATGCGTGGCGTTGTGACCATACAGTTTGGCTTCTTCAAACGGTGCTAGGTCGTCTTTTTCCTCAAACACCTCAATCCCACGCTGAAAATGAGCCAGATCGACACGACTGATCAGAATGCTGCTGAAGGCCTCAACCAGAAGCGCGTGATCAGAATCAGGCGTCACACGTGCCAGCCCTTGCTCCGCAATTTGCGCGTCGTCGACAACAACACCGCTCATTTTACCAATCACGGTATTGCACACACAAACATATTGCTCCCACCCCGGCGTCAACCCAACCGCCAGGCGTTGCGTCAGTATCTCCGCCGCGTCAACGTTGTTCTCTGCCGTATAAACAAGAACAGAGGGCGGTGTGTCGCCGTGCAGGCGCCGGCGCGTGCCTTCAATCAATGCCCCACTGACGGTGTGCGCGGTGCCGTCACCATAGAAATCCACGCCGGGCAACGCCGTGGCGATTTCATCGGCCTCCGCCAAGGCGTCCAGCAAGATCGCATAATCAGCTTCATCGGTGGGGTTGAGCACTTCAATCCCGGTCACGGTTTCGGTGTGCACACCATCCACCGTGACGATATTCACGTCATAACAGCCATCATTTTTGCGTAGCGCGTCAACGACCGGCGGCATGACCTCAGCCACGACCAATCGATCAAAATTTCCGGATTTAAAGGCTTCATAGAGAAAAAGCCCGCCTTGTATCGCGCCGAATCCGAACCCAACAAATGCCTTACCTGCCACCGCACCCTCCTTAACGTGCGCGTAGTGTACATGGTGACGCTTGCGAATCCAACCCAGAACGTTAAACTATGCGCCTCATTATCAGGAGATATTCGAATGCCAACCATCGTCTGTTCATCAAGCGTCACTTACGGCGAAGCCGCCTTTTCCACATTGGGCGACGTGCGCGTCAAAGAAGGGCGCGCCATTGATAAAACCGACCTGACGGATGCCGATCTGCTCGTCATCCGCTCAACGACACCTGTACGCGCCGACATGGTTAACGACAGCCGCCTGCGCTTCGTCGGCACAGCCACGATTGGCGTGGACCACATGGACTTGGCCCATTTTGATCGCAACGGCATCCACTGGGAGCACGCACCCGGGTGCAACGCCGTCAGCGTTGCGGAATACATGACGTCGGTCTGGCTCTGTCTCGCCGCCGAGCACGGCGTCGCGCTCGAGGGACGCACGTTGGGCGTAGTCGGCGTGGGCCAAGTCGGTAGCCGCGTCGCTCGCAAGGCCGTCGCGCTCGGCATGCGCGTCCTGTTGAACGATCCCCCCAAGGCCGAAACCGGTCTTTCGGCCTTGCAAGCGTCCGGCCTGCAGGACGCCACGTATTGCGACCTTGAAACACTGCTAGCCCAGTCCGACTTAGTGACCATGCACGTCCCGCTGACGAACGACGGCCCACACGCGACACGCCACATGGTCGATGACGGGTTTTGTGCCCAGCTAAAACCTGGCTGCGTGTTCATCAATGCTGCGCGCGGCCCCATCGCACAGAGCGAGGCGCTGATCAAAGCGATAGACAGTGGCCGTATCGCCCATGCCGTCATCGACACGTGGGAAGGCGAACCTTGCTGCCGCCAAGACCTGCTCGAGCGCGTGCGGCTGGCCTCGCCGCACATCGCGGGCTATGGCTTTGACGGAAAAGTGCGTGGCACCGAAATGATTTACGCCGCCGCATGCCGCTTTTTAGGTGTCGCACCAACATGGACACCCGCCGCGCAGCTTCCTGCGCCGCTTGTTCCGAAAATCGCCATTGCCCAGCCCGCCGCAACCCGTGATGCGTTTTTATGGGATGTCGTACAGCAAACCTATGACGTTCGCGAAGATGATGCGCGCATGCGTGCCGGCGCTGTCAGCGACGACCGTCAGCGCGCGACCGATTTTGACGCGCAGCGCCGTGGCTATCCTGTCCGGCGCGAATTTGGTTTCACATCCGCTAGCTGCAAGGATGCCGATCCTGCATGGATGCACACACTCAAGGCGCTGGGCTTCGTCATCTGATCAGCGGCGCGTGCGCCTCAACGCCCGCGGGGCGTGACACGATCGAAACGAATGCGAACCTGCTGTTGGGCCACCTGGTTGTCAGCATAGGGACCGATGGGTGTTTGTGCATACTGCACGGTGCCCTTCGGAATGCCACCCCGAAAGCGATACGGCAGCCATCGGCGCTGCGTCGGCGAATAGACGCTGATTGAACACTCGGCCACATCCACCGGCGTCTTGTTGGCGACCCCCACCACGACCATACCGCGTTTGTTCACACGTATCTGCGTATCAAGATAACGCCCCGGGTTTGAAGGCATGTCCAATTGCGCAAGCGACTGAAAGGCCTGAACGCCGTCCGCTGTCTCCGATTGCGATGCCATGCGGAAATGTTCGATCGCATCGGCACTTTTTCCGTCGGCGCGCGCCATCAGACCCAGCTCGAGGTGCGCACTGGCTGTTGGCATCATGCTCGTGCTGCGTTCAAGGTCGCGCTTCGCGCCGGAAAGATCTCCGAGGTTCTTCTTAAATTTCCCGCGTAGCAGAAAAAATTCGAAGTACTGGTTATTCAATTCAATCGCCTTGTCGAGAGCGGCAACCGACTGACGGGTATTCCCTTTCGCGCTCAGCGCTTTGGCCTTCAGTCCATAGAGGTGCGCCTCACCCGGTTCGACCGCGAGTCCTTGTGAGACAAACGAAAGTGCGCCAGCGTGATCCTTTTTATTGAGTGCCACATAGCCCTTTTCCAAGGCGTCATAGGCGGGCGTCGCGGCCAGGAGCGGCGCCATCATGTTGCGATATTCGGATTCCCCGCGGAAGCCGCCTCTCGGATAGGATTGGGCGGATTCGGCGTTTTTGACGATGCGTTCCTTCGATGGTGGGTGCGACGCCAGCAAGCCATCGACCCAGCCCGGGCTATTGTCATTGGCCAAGCGTAAAAACGTCTGTTGCAACTCCACAGCGGCATGTGGATCATAGCCAGCGGCGACGATGTATTTGATCCCGTACTCGTCGGCCTCCAGTTCAGCACCGCGCCCGTACTTCATCGTCACCAGCATCGTGCTCACGTTGGCACCCAACAGGATATAGTCGCGATAATCGTGATCATCCACCGCCAAGCCCAAGCCCATCAGGCCGGCCTGCAGCATGCCGCCACGCTCCATCGATTTCGCGCCATGACGCGCCGCGACGTGCACGATTTCATGACCGATCACGGCGGCCAGTTCGGCCTCGCTTTTCAACTCGGTCAGCAAGCCTCGATTGATGGCGATTTTGCCGCCGGGAAGCGCCCAAGCATTGGGCACCGAATTGTTGAGCACAACAAATTCGAAGGGCAGCTGCTTGCGGTCGCTAACCTCGACGAGCTTGGCACCAATCGACTGAACATACGCGTTGACCGCTGGCTGCGTAAGATAAGGGCCGCCCTGAGCCTGTTGCTGGTGAAGGTAGTGCGCCTGACCAATCGCGACTTCACGGCCTTCGGAAACGAAGCGTAATTCGCGTTTACCCGTGACCGGATTGGTTGCACAGCCTGCATTGAGCAAGAGGACGGCGAGGCAGGCCAGTAGGCCCAGCGAGCGAGATTGTGAAAACGTCATCGAAAACACGAACCGCGACATGGTCATGACCCCAGACGGTGCAAGCGTTGTCAGAACTGCCAATAATAGAGCAGTTGCGGTCTCAGCAGGCGCCGCAGGGCGCTTTCTGGTTGCAGACCTGCTCCCGAGGATACTTTGAAGATATCAGAGAAGGAAAAAGGTTCCTCATACC